>JANYAW010000080.1 GCA_025361105.1 Rhodocyclaceae bacterium
GGCGAGAGCACTCCATTATTCAGTTGCACTTCTTGCCCTGCCCGCCATTTCGGCGCGCCACTTTGGTTGAGCGTTTGTGTGCTGCCGTCATCCATCCGCACCACCGTTTGATAACTCGTGGTGGCGTTGTGGGCTTTCGACGCATTATTACCCGCCACGCCACCGATAATTGCTCCGGCAATCCCTGCCGCCACACGACCTTTGCCATCACCGATATTGCGGCCAATTGCCCCGCCAACTGCTGCGCCGCCTAAAGTGGCCAGTGCGCTGCCTTCGCCCTCTTGTTTGATTTCACGAATCGACTCCACCACGCCGCAATTTCTGCATCCGTTTTGTGGCGCGTATTGCAAAGTGCTCGTGCTGTTGTTGCTGTTGCCAAACTGTGGCGAACCGTAGCTGCCAGTCGATGCGCCACCGGTGCTCACCGATACCGGTGCGGTGCGTTGTGCGAACGCGCTGCCGCTGGTTGTGACGGCAACAATCAGCATCGCTGTCGCCAACGCGCCAAGCGCAGGGTGGCGATTTTTAGTGGTGGACATTCTTTTCCCTTTCAATGCGTATCGGTGCACTTTATCGTGGATACAGCTCGCCATTCACCACGCGCACACGGTCACCTAATTGCCAAGCCGGTGGCCGCACTTGGTTGATGAATACCACGCTACCATCTGTCATGCGCACCACAATCTGGAAGCTGCCGATATTATGCGGCGTGCGATTTTCTTCCTCGCGATTACCGATTGCACCACCTGCAATTGCGCCGGCAACCGTCGCCAACGCACGGCCATTGCCTTTGCCGACTTGATTGCCGATTATGCCGCCAATCACGCCGCCAACCAATGCACCACCACCGCCCGTTTCACGCGCCTGAGCAGCAATTTCACGAATACCTTCAACGATACCGCAATCCATGCATTGTCCTGGCGCGACATAGGTAATCGGCGGATTTTGTGTAGCGTAATCCGGTGGCATTCCAGCATCGTGTGGTGGTGTCGGCGCTCGCCGTGGTGCCTGTTGCGGCACCGCTTGTGGATAGGGCGGATAGGCAGGCGATGCTTGATAGCTTTGTTGGCCGTAATTTTGCTGTGGGTAGTTTTGCTGCGGCGTTACCTCATTCGAGTATTGCATCGGAGCAGCGGGAGTGCGTTGGTTGTAATGAGCTGGCACTGGAACGCGTTGGCCTTTGGCGTACATGCATTGGACATAGGCATTGTCGTAACGCTTTTGGTTACCATAGCCGCTGTGTCGCGATTGTTCTGCGCCATTCGCGCTGCCCACCAAAAGCCCAAGGCCAGCACCGGCACCCGCGCCTTCATGCCCACCTATCGCTGCACCAGCCAGTGCGCCGATGAGCGTGCCGGCGACGGCACTGTTGACAGTGTTATCGGTGGCGGCTTGATTCGCTGCCAGGCCACCGATTTGCGCCATCGCAAAATTGCGGCAATCCGCATCGTCGTAACGGAACTGATCAAAGTTTTTTCCGTTCCCGGGCAAGGCCATCACGCTAGGACCGCTAGGTGGTGCTACGGCGCAGCCGACCAGCAGCACGCTACTGAAGAGCAGTAAGGTTTTTAGCTTGGTTAAGCTAAATTGTTTGACTATTTTCATAATGTTCTCGGGCCGTAAATTTATTGTGGCGGTGGAGGTGGCGGCTGTGGAGCGACTCTTTGCCAACCACTAGGGCACGCTTTGACATACGGCCAATAGGCATGTGCGGCTTCGCAGAAATACCAATAGTTGTTGTTGGTCGGCGCAGCTTGCGGCATCGGTGCGGCTTGCGAATAAACCTGCGGTTGTTCAACGTACACCTGCGGCACGGATTGTTCGATGATGATAGGCCTGTCGTCCCAACGGCGCGAATAGAAAAACGGATCGTAGAAATACGGCGAATAGCCCCACGGTCCGAAGTACGGCCCGAACGATAATGAAACTCTTGGCCCGCCGTGATGATGGCCATTAATGTGTCCTTGCGCCAATGCGGGATTCGCCCACGCGAGACTCAGGGTGAATACCGCCATGACACCGACGACGGTCGCCAAAAATCGAGATTGGGGTAATTTCGAAGTATTCATTTTGCTCACCTTATTTGTCGCTTTATTTGTCACTTGGGTCGCAGCGCATCGCCAGATTGAGATTCGCCAAATATCCAATCAATCGCGCGAGTCCTCACCGTCTATTCAACGCCAAAGCTGTAAGCGGGTTTACGCCGTATGGTGCAGGATTTGTAAGCAAATGTTGGTCACCGCAAAGCCTTGCTTGCAGTGGTCGTTGTCTTAACGGCGCGGGCGAAACTGACGGGGGTTTTGGTAGTACTCGGCGCGCTCGTTTTCCACCGTCGCGCCGGGGATGCCGAGCAGTGGCAAAGGCTGCACTATTTCAGTTTGCCAGTTGGTGCTGGTGACACGCCGTGCTAAAGCCGCGTCGACTTGCGCGACCTCGCCAGCATCAATCGCCGCAAGCCAAGATGGTTCGGCTGGCAAAAAAATAGCTTTGCCGCAAAGCCCGACAAACGGCGCACGCAATGCATCCAGACTGCCGTGACCGAACACGATGAAGCGCGTGGTCGCCAACAAATCAGCGCGCCGTGCAACGAAAACGTCCGCCCATTGATGCAGACACAACGCTCGCCAAAGTGAGGGCGAAGTACCAACCATGACGACACCACATTCATCCAATTGCGTTAGCGTATCGCGTGCTTTGCCACGTTGGTTTTTCTCACCCGAATGCGCTGTCTTCGCCGCCAGATGACTGGCATTGAATGCCGCCTTGCTAAAAGGGAAATTGAGCCAGACCAGTGCGTTGAATGCATCATGCCAATTGTCCGGTCGGGTAGCGACGATGCCAGTGTGGAAAGCACGATACTCGTAGTCGGCATCGTACGCATCGTCGTTGGGCAAGGCAAATTTGAGTGGAAAACCGCCGCCGGTTTTAATCTCGCATGCGGCTGCCTGAGCATTCAGATAATTCAAATCCGGCAGCGTCAGTCGCCCGCTTGAATATCGCAAATAAAAGTGTTGCAACGGGTTTGCAGCGGACACGTTTACGTAAGCGGTTTCGTCAGTCTTGCAAGCGCCACAAAATCGATTCGCCAGCCATGAACGGCACCAAGGGATCGTTGGCAAGGTACGGTAACGCTGCCGGTATTTGCCAGCTTTCGCGCACTAATGTTATCTGAGTTGTGTTGCGCGGCAGATCATAAAAATCCGCACCATAAAAACTCGCAAAGCCTTCCAGCCTATCCAGCGCACCGACTGCATCAAAAGCTTGCGCATACAGCTCAATGCACGCGTTTGCGGTGTAGCAGCCAGCGCAGCCGCAGGCTGCTTCTTTGGTGCTTTTGGCGTGCGGTGCCGAGTCTGTGCCGAGAAAAAATTTCGGGTTGCCGGATGTCGCTGCGGCAAGCAAAGCTTGGCGATGCGTCTCGCGCTTGAGCACCGGCAAACAGTAGTTGTGTGGTCTAAGCCCGCCAGCAAATAACGCGTTGCGGTTGAGCAGCAAATGATGCGCGGTTAGCGTGCCTGCGACGTGATTGTCTTGCGCCATCACGAAATCAACTCCTTGCCTGGTGGTGATGTGCTCGAGCACCAGTTTCAGCGCCGGAAAATCGCGCCGCAAGGGCGACAAAACGGTATCAATGAACACTGCTTCACGATCAAAAATATCTACCGCTGTGTCGGTCACTTCGCCGTGCACCAGTAACGGCAGGCCAAGTTTTTCCATCCGCGCCAATGTTGCCGTGCAGTTTTTCAAATCGCTCACACCTGCCGCAGAATTGGTCGTCGCGCCTGCCGGATAATATTTCACCGCATGGACAAATTCGCTGGCTACCGCAGCGTCGATTTCGTTCGACTCAGTAGTCTCGGTGAGATACAGCGTCATCAGCGGATTGAACTCCGCGCCAGCTGGCAATGCTGCAAGTATGCGTTGGCGATAGGCATCGGCCAGCGCAACCGTAGTGACAGGCGGCTTCAAATTGGGCATCACAATCGCACGCGCAAAGCGCTTTGCGGTATCGGCCAAAACTGCGGCCAATGCGGGGCCGTCACGCAAATGCAAGTGCCAGTCGTCAGGTCGAACCAACTCCAAATGTGCGGGTGTATTTTGCATGCTGCAAATTATAAAGCTTGCTCTTTTAGCGCCAGCGCACGCTGATAGAGGGCGTTCTTGGGCGCTCCGGTAATGTCTGCGCAAAGTTTTGCCGCTTGTTTGGTCGGCAACTCGGCGAGCAATATCGACAGCACCTGCTCGGTGTGCGCGTCAAGTTCGTCGGCGTTTTTCGACGGCGCGCCACTAACCAGCAACACGAATTCACCACGTTGCCGATTTGTATCCGCCGTCAACCACGCCACAGCTTGGGGCAATGACAGTCGTTCGATTTGCTCGAATAATTTGGTGAGTTCGCGGGCAATTACGATTTCGCGCGTTGGTTCCAACACCGCTGCCAAATCTGCCACGGTTTCGAGCACGCGGTGCGGCGCTTCGTAAATCACTAGCGCTGCGGTCACAGTGGAAATCTCTTTGATAGCCGCGCGCCGCGCGCTACTTTTTGCGGGCAAAAATCCGACGAACAAAAATCGCTCCTCGCTCATGCCGGCTGCAGACAGCGCTGCAATCGCTGCAATCGCGCCGGGCAGCGGAATCACCGAATATCCTGCCGCGCGCACCGCAGCCACGGCACGTGCGCCTGGGTCAGAAACGCCCGGCGTGCCCGCGTCAGAAACCAGCGCGACCGCTTTGCCATCGCCGAGTAATCGAATCAGTTTCTCGGCGGCGGAATTTTCATTGTGTTGATGCAGCGCCAAAGTCGGTACCCGGATTCCATGATGATCGAGCAGATGGCGCGCATGACGGGTGTCCTCGCAGGCCACCACATCAACGCCACGCAAAACCTCCAGCGCACGCAAGCTAATATCGGCCAAATTTCCGATGGGCGTTGCCACCACATACAATGCACTTTTCATGCGGACATTCTTGCAGTGCAATGGAAACGAAGCAAGCAAACTTGAAAGCCACAGTAGTCGCCACTTCGCCAGTTGGTGCTGGCAACACGCCGTTGCGTGCGTCCAAGTCCAACTCACATCTGCTGCGCGGCGCAGCCGCCGAACTCCTTGCGGAAAAATTTCTAGCCAAGCGCGGACTGCGCATCATCGCTCGCAACTTTCGTGTCAAAGGTGGCGAAATCGATTTGATTTGCGCGGATGGCAACACTACTGTTTTTGTCGAAGTACGCTTGCGCGAAGGCGGTGGCTTTGGTGGCGCAGCGGCGAGCATCACTTCACACAAGCAACGTCGCCTTATTCTCGCGGCGCGGCATTGGTTGCTCAGAAATGGTGAGTGTCCTTGTCGCTTCGATTGCGTATTGCTTGATGGATTAGATACCGCAAAAATCGAATGGCTACGTGGCGCGTTTTCGGCTGACTGAGATGCGCTGGTCTTTCGAATTATTTGCCGCACTGATACTTGCCGCTGCGCCACACATTTCACTGGCGCAAGGCGAAATCCGGCTCTTGGTGCAAAGCTCTCCACTGGCAGGTTTTCGCTACTACGCTGCCGAAGCACGTTGGCAAGAGATGAAAGAGGGACAAGCGCTGATGCTGATCCGCGAGCCGGAAAACGTGCACGACAAGAACGCGATTCGCGTCGAATGGCGTGGTGAAAAACTCGGCTATTTGCCGCGTCGAGAAAACAAAACCGTGGCCGCCGCGATGGATGCGGGCGACAAAATAGACGCGAAAATCGCCAAATTGCGCGAACACCCCGACCCGTGGCAGCGCGTACTAATCGACGTATTTGTGGCGCTCTAGTCGAGCTAATCCGGCAAAGGCGCAAATCACACTGCGGTATCCTGTATGCAACATCGGAGGTCTTCTCATGTCCTTGGCACAACGCATCAACATGCAGTTCAACGGCAGTATCGAAACCAAACGCGCGGCACTCACACAAATGGCCGCACCTATCGAATCCGCGATTCACGCGATGGTTGCCTGCCTGCGCGCCGAGGGGAAAATAATGGCCTGCGGCAACGGTGGCTCGGCGGGCGATTCACAACATTTCGCCGCTGAATTACTCAATCGCTTCGAGCGCGAGCGCGAACCGCTCGCGGCGATTGCACTGACCACCGACACCTCGACATTGACCTCGATTGCCAATGATTACAGCTACGAAGAAGTGTTCTCCAAACAAGTCAAAGCGCTCGCGCGGCGTGGCGATATTTTGCTGGCGATATCAACTTCGGGAAATTCACCCAACGTGATGGCAGCCATCCGCGTCGCCCATGCCAAAGGCGTTCGCGTCGTCGCGCTGACCGGCAAAGGTGGCGGCAAGATGCTGGCGCAACTTACCGCTGACGACATTCACCTGTGCGTGCCTAGCGACAGTACGGCACGTATTCAAGAAGTTCACTTATTAACTTTGCACTGCCTCTGCGACGGAATCGACGCAGTGATGCTAGGAGAAACCGTATGAGTACAAAAATAACAAATTACTTGAAACGCACGTCGCGGGCGTACATGACGGCTTTGCTGGCGATACCCTTACTTGCCGGATGCTTTGGTGTCGTCGCGGTAGGTGCAGGCGCAGGCGCACTGATGATCGTTGATCGTCGTCCGGCTGAGACGCAATTGACCGATGAAAGCATCGAGCTGCGTACCGAGAGTCGTATCAACGAAAAATTTTCATTCAAAACTCATATCAACGTCACCAGCTTCAACCGCATGGTCTTGCTTACCGGAGAAATGCCGACCGAAGCCGCAAAAGCCGAGGCAGAAAAAATCGCCCGCGACGTGCCGAACGTGAAATCCATCAGCAACGAGTTGGCCGTTGCAGGCAGCTCAGGCCTTGGTGGGCGCAGCAATGATTCCTATATCACCTCAAAAGTAAAAGCCCGCTTCATCGATGCCAACAAATTCGCTGCCGCCCACGTCAAAGTAGTGACCGAAGCCGGCGTAGTGTTCTTGCTCGGCATTGTCAATCAATACGAAGCCGATGCCGCAGTAGAGATTGCACGCACCACCGCCGGCGTGCAAAAAGTCGTCCGCGTGTTTGAAGTAGTGTCGCAAGAGCAAACGCAAGCTTTGGATGCCGCGTTGCGCGGGAAACCGGCGGCTAGTGCGACGAAGCCGTAGTCGCTATTTGTCAGTTGGTGCTGGTGACACGCCGTTAAATCGCCGCGCAAGAATCGGGTGGAACGACGAGCCTGTAGCAAATTAAATCGTGCTTCGTTGCTAGCAACTTGTTCGCCATCTCGGTGCACCCCATGTCACTTGCCAGCCTCATCCGCCTGTTTTCGCTCGCCGCGATTTGGGGTGGTTCATTTATTTTTATGCGGATCGGCGTGCCGGTGCTGGGGCCTTGGTGGTTGATTGAATTTCGAGTTGCGCTGGCAGCAATATTTCTTGCCATCGTCGGCCGCATTTTGCACAAGCAGCTTGATCTCAAAACGCACTGGCGGCATTTTTTGATCCTGAGTTTGTTTAATTCGGCGCTGCCGTTTTTATTGTTTGCCTACGCCGCGCAAACCCTTTCGGCATCGCTATCGTCGGTGCTCAATGCCACTGCGCCGATTTGGGGTGCAGTGATTGGTGCGGTCTGGACGCGAACCGCGCTGAGCCTTAAAACCTTGTCCGGGCTAGCGCTCGGCGTGGTCGGCGTGGGTATTCTGGTCGACTTTGACCCATCGATGCTGCAAGCCGATGCGATGCTGGCCATTGCCGCAGCGTTGGCGGCATCGTTTTCATACGGCATCGCCACTAATTACACCAAAACAGCAAAAGCGATTGAACCGTTTGCCAACGCGCAAGGCTGCATGCTGGTTGCCGCGCTGATGATCTTGCCGGCGCTAGGTTTCGTTCCGATTCCATCGTCCGTCAGCCCGCTGGTCGGTATCTCTGTATTGATGCTGGGTATCGTTTGCAGCGGCGTGGCGTATTTGCTGTACTTTCGCCTGATCGATGATTTGGGTGCCACCTCCGCGCTCACCGTAACCTTTCTAATTCCGGTTTTTGGGGTCGCTTGGGGCAGGATATTTCTGAATGAGGCGGTAGGCTGGCATACGATTTTCGGTTCCGTCGTGGTGATTTTCGGTACGATTTTGGTCACTGGCTTTTCAATTGCCAGCTTGCGCACCGTCAAATCGGGTGTAATTCCCAGCTAAAACGGGAGTCGCGTTCGTTTAAAAAAATTCATATATATCAATAAATTAAATAGAAAAATCAAGAAAATTAGAGGCCAAAACTCAGCGTTTTAGGGTGCTCCGCCTAGCTAATTTTCCGAAAATGGCGCTCTTCCTGAGTCGTCGCCCGCTGTAACGGTGGCGAAATCAGCGAACCTGAAAAGGAGACGCTATGTCTGCAACGCTAACAAATCGCTTTTTGTTTGCCCGTAAAGCGCACGCCCTGCTCCATTTTTTGCACCTTGATCTGATGTTGGCTGGCCTTTTGGCCGGCATCGCGCTGACCAATCTGGTTTCGCATCGAGTGGAGTTGGTGGCTTCGTTCAACGCTGCACTGCCGACGCAATCGAGTTCGGTCGAGGTGGCCACGGCGGATGATCAGCTGCATCCCAAACTAACGCCGCCGATGCGTGCGGCGCTCGACAGCGTGGCGCGCCGGTATCGCGTATCCAACCAAGCGCTGTTGCCGATTTTTGAGGCGGCGCAAGTCGCTGGTCTCGAACGCAATATCGATCCGGTGCTGCTGATTGCCGTTATCAGCGTCGAGTCGAGCTTTAACCCGTATTCGCAAAGCGTGATGGGGGCACAGGGTTTGATGCAAGTCATTCCGCGCTTTCATCAGGACAAAATCCCTGAATGGGCCGGTGCTCAACCATTTCTTGATCCAGTGAGCAATGTACACATCGGCGCTCATGTCCTGCAAGAAGCCATACGTCATCAAGGCAACCTGATGATGGGCTTGCAACAATACGCCGGTGCGCTGGATGATGAGGCAATGGGCTATGCGAACAAAGTGGTGGCCGAAAAACAGCGCTTGATGCAGTTCGTCCGCCGCGACGCGTAGGCTTGTTCGCGGCATGAAGGCATCCAACTTTATGCCTTCGTGATGCTCACCTCGTAATGTCCTAGCGCCAACCAAAATTACAACTCAATAACCTGCTGGCGCAGGGAGAGACAAATGCATCAGCGCAGCGATTCCTTGCAGGTGTCGCTCGTCCTTCAAATGAGCGCAATGCTTTTTTGGCGAAGCCTCAAGGCAAAGCTACGGCAGGCTGGCCTCCGACGTTCAAGCCATCCGCTAAGCCGTTGGCTTTCCAGCGGCGATTGCTCAGTTCGACAAATCCGCGACATACCCATATGTCATGCGATACAGCCAATCGAAACGGCTTTTGCGTTATTATTTATGAATCCTGCTTAAAACCTTGTTATTCCCGCTGCTACCAATCGTCACGCGTTGACGGCATTGGTTGCGATTTTGTTTGTTATTAACTTGATTGGTCTACCACAGATGAAGCTTTGTTCCTTGCGTAAAAAATCCTTTGGTGCAATTTCGGCGATGACCGTTTTTTTGGCGATCCCAAGCTTGAGCATGGCGCAGTCGTCATCAAGTGCCACAGTCGACAAACTCGATAGCAACAAAGACAAAGACATTTTGTATTTCTTCGACCGCGGCGAAGCACTACGCGAACAAGGTGCCTATCTGGAAAGTCTGAACACGTGGCGGCAAGCCGACGATCAAGTGCGCCAATGGGAAGACTCAATCAAGACGGACGGCTCAAAAATTCTGGGTGATATCGGTTCGTATCTGCTCAACGACACCACGCGTCGATATGAAGGTCGCGACTACGAAAAGGTTATTTTGAGTGTGCGCATTGCGATGAGTCACATTGCATTGGGCGATTGGGATTCCGCCCGCACCGAAGTCAAAAAAATGCACGAGCGCGAGGCGGTGATTGCCGAATTCCGCGCCAAAGAACTTGATGCTACCAAACGCGAATCCGAAGCCAAGGGACTTAAGGCCACATCGTTCAAAGAACTCAACGGCTATCCGGTCGAAACACTGGATGATCCCGCCGTGCGTGCGCTCAAGAATTCCTACGAATCGGCCTATGCCAACTACTTGGCGGGGTTTGTTTATGAAGCCTTAGGTGAGCCATCTTTGGCGGCAGCTGGTTATCGCAAAGCGGCCGAGATGCGCCCCAACGAAAAGACCATTGACGACAGCTTGGCCGGACTGGATCGGCGCTACGCTAGTGCAAAATCAAATCGTAAAACTGTCGACGTGTTGTTGGTTGTCGAATCCGGCAGCCCGCCTGAAATCACCTCGACCACTTTGCCGATTCCTATTCCAATTGTCGGTCGCAGTGGGGTAAGCATCGTTGCCACACCGCTTTCGTGGCCGGTGATTCAGCCCGCCAATACTTCAGTGATTCCTAATGCGGTGCAAGTCGATGGCAACACCGTGCCGCTAACACTGCTAACCAATTTGGATTTAATGGCGCGCAAGGCAATGTCTGATGAAATGCCCGGCATCATTTTCCGCTCCTCGGTTCGCGCGATTACCAAAGGCGTGGCGCAAAAAGCAGTACAAGACAATACGTCTTCAATGGGAATGTTTGGCGCGATATTGAGTGTTGCCGCCAGTGTGGTCGCAGTAACCAGCGAGAAGGCTGATACACGTAGCTGGCGCAGCTTACCGGGCTTTTATTCGGTGGCGCGGGTGACCTTGCCGGTCGGCGTGCACAACGTTGGTATCGGCGGCGAGATGCGCGAAGTAAAGATTTCCGGTCCTTATGCCGTGGTTGCTTTACGCAGGTCTGCTGGTGGCATGACTCTGGCGGCTACGCCGTATGTTGAGCCGGTGCCAGAAGTTGTCGCAGCACCGGTTCCGGTGACACCGGCAACGGCTGCACCGGAGAGCAAACCGGCTGCACCAGTTAAGCCGGAAAAGAAGAAAAAGGGATAATTGTTGCCATCGTTGAGAAGGAGAAAGTCGCTGTGAAACTCAAATCAATTATTGTTGTTGCCGGAATGTTTTTAGCGTTGGTCGCCCCTGTATCGGCGCAATCGATTGCCGACAAAATCGAAAATCAGGGCGTGTCTAAATACGTCAAAATTACCGGCCTAATCTCGAAAATTTCCAACGGATTTATCAGCATCCAAGTCGAGATGGCCAACACCGACAACGAAGATCGCAAAGCCTATTACCGCATCAAATGGCTGGATGAATCCGGCTTTCAAGTGTGGGACGATGAAGTCTGGAAACCCATGTTGTTGCACGGTAGCCAAAAACAAAATGTGCAGGCGATGGCACCCACCAATAAGGCGCGCGATTTCCGCATTCAGTTCAACGCAGAAAACAATACGGCTAACGATCCGACCAAGAACTAAATCGACTTTTGTATAAACTTCGTTCACTCACATTTTTGGAGCACTTTATGAACCCGACTCAAACTCGTCAATCTCGTTTATCCGCCGTCGTTATAAGTTCCGCATTGCTGTTTGGCTGCGCCGCCAGCGGCCCCACTGTGCAAAACAATGTCACTTATGGCGATGCCAAAGCGGTGGAACAAGTCACCAACGAATTCGGCTCGACCGATTTGCAAACCATCGCCGAATCGATGGCACGCTCATTGGCGCAATCGATGGCCAAGGAGCCGACCAAGCCTTTGGTTACCATCGCTGAAGTCAAAAACAAGACCAGCGAATACATCGACACCCGTTCAATTACCGATTCGATACGCGTGCAACTGCTCAAAGGCGGCACCATGCGTTTCGCCACCGACATCGCCGGTATGCAAAATCAGACCGACGAATTGGCCCGTCAAAATCAGTCCGGTTTGTACAAGCAAGCCACCACGGCAAAAACCGGAAAAATGCAGGGTGCGAAATATCGCATCGAAGGCAATATCACTTCCATCGTCAAGAATTCGCGCGACGTGAAAGATGTGTTCTACAAGTTCAGCTTGATTCTGACCGACAACGAATCAGGCACGATCGAATGGGCAGACGAAAAAGAAATCCGCAAAACCTCCAAGCGCTAAGTTAATAAGTACCCAGTTGTGAAAGGACTCACCATGACCAACACCTTCAAATCATTGCGCATATTGGCGTTGACGCTTGGCTTTGCGGCGCCGCTGGCGTGGGCCGCCGAATTGCCGCGCATCGCCGTCACTGATTTGTCCTACGAAGAAAAGGTCGCCGAATATTTCAGTTATTTGGAGATCAACGAGAAGCATGACAACAAAGGCTCCTCGCACGAGCGTAGTAACGATTCCGATGCGCGCTCCAGCGGTTCTTCGTCCGACAAATACAGTAGCAAAGGCGAGCGCTCCTTGTCGGCCGGTAGCGGCTATCAAGAGCGTATAGATCGCGGCGAAATGCGCAAGTATGTGGCCGATGTCAAAGGCGAAATGATCAAAGCCGGTTATCGTTTGGTGCAAGGCAAACCCTTCACCCAAAAAGATACTGAAAAACTTTACGACATCATCGACCGCGTAAAAAAAGGCTATTTCCCCGGTGCGGATTACGTCTTGTTTGGCAGTATTAATAACGTCGAGTTCCGTCGCGATGACAATCCGATTCAAGGATCAAACGCGACATCGCACACGCTGGCATTGGAACTGGTTGGCGAGTTCTCGCTGATTAGTACCAAGACCTTTGATGTCAAAGCGTCGTTCAGCGCAATGGGCGAAGGCTCGGACATGAAAATGACTAACGCGCCGGGCACCAACATTACGCTCAATCGCAGCCGCGTCATGCAGCAAGTCTCGAAATCACTGGGCGAAGCAGTGTTGGCCGAGTTGCAATCACAATTCAATCCGGGTGTCAGTACGCGCACCAAAACGGTTGAACGAACGACCGAAGTGCGTGAAGAAAAGACTACGGTTTATAAGTGATTCGTTTTTAGCGCAAAGAAAAGCCGCCAGAATTTTGGCGGCTTTTTTGTCGCCTTTTTGTTTTCGTCAGTTGGTGCCGGTAACACGCCGTTAATGCCACCAACAACTCTTACACGCCGCTAAAATCAAGCTATGAACTTTTCCGCACCCTCCTTTGAAAACAAAATCGCGTCACCTGAAAATTTGGCAGCGCTTATCGCCGAATTGCCACGCCCACTGGTATTCACCAATGGCTGTTTCGACATCCTGCACCGTGGTCATGTCACTTATCTCGCGCAAGCGCGTGCGCTCGGCGCGAGTCTCATCGTTGCAGCGAACTCTGATGCATCAGTAAAGCGACTAGGCAAGGGCGACGATAGGCCGCTCAACGCTTTGGACGACCGCATGGCTCTGCTGGCCTCACTTGAATGCGTATCGCTGGTGACTTGGTTTGACGAAGACACGCCATTGCAACGCATCCTCGATAGCCACCCCGACATTTTGGTCAAAGGTGGCGACTGGCCGGTGGAGAAAATTGTCGGCTATGCAGAAGTCATTGCATGGGGCGGCAGCGTGCATTCGATACCATTTCGGCATGAACGCTCGACCACCGCCTTGCTGAGCAAAATCCGCGCGCTCTAGGGCTGAGCCAAAAGCTTTACACCAAAGTCGCCAACGCCGCTGGCGAGAAATCCTTAAGTTCGACATTGCGACCATCGCGCACTTTGACAACCCATTCGGGGTCGCCGAGTAGTGCGCGCCCGACACCGACCAAATCGAAATCACCGCGATCAAATCGGCGCATCAATTCATCAAGCGCGGCGGGTTGCGATGACTCACCTGCGAATGCCGCGAAGAACTCGCCGGACAATCCGACCGAGCCGACGGTGATGGTTGGCGCGCCGGTAAGCTTCTTCGCCCAGCCAGCGAAATTCAAATCCGAGCCTGCAAATTCCGGCTCCCAGTAGCGGCGTTGCGAGCAGTGAAATATATCTGCGCCGGCATCAGCCAGCGGGCGTAGCCAGGCTTCCATTTCTTGCGGTGTCTTGGCCAATTTCACTTCGTAGTCTTGTTGCTTCCATTGCGAGAGTCGAATGATGACGGCAAAATCAGGGCCGACTTCGGCGCGCACGGCTTTCAAAATTTCGGCGGCGAAAGTGCTGCGTTGTGCAAGCGTCGCGCCACCAAATTTATCGGTGCGCGTGTTGGTGCCATCCCAAAAAAATTGGTCGATTAAATAGCCATGCGCACCGTGTAGTTCAATCGCATCAAAACCCAAGCGTTTGGCAGCACCGGCAGCATTGGCGAATGCGGCGATGGCATCGGCGATAGCTGCATCGGTCATCGGCTCACCGAATTGTTTGCCGGGCGATGACAAACCGGAAGGACTATCGATCGGCCCTGGCGCAACCCATTTCGTGCGTGCATTGCGTACCGCGCCAACATGCCACAGTTGCGGTGCCATCACGCCGCCTTCCGCATGAACGGCATCAATCACTTCCTTCCATTTGGCGAGTGCATCATCGCCCCAAAATCGCGGCACATTCATGTCGTTCGAGGCCGATGGCCGCCCGACCACCGTGCCTTCGGAAAGGATCAATCCGACATCAGCCTTGGCGCGCCGTTTGTAGTATTCGACAACCTCATTGGTGGGCACGCCGTTCGGTGAAAACGACCGGGTCATCGGTGCCATCACAATGCGATTGGGTAGCGCGAGTGATTTGAGTTTGAACGGTTGAAACAGAGCAGATGCCGACATGAAAACCTCGCGGAAAATTTTGGGTTTGATTCATTTGGGGGCGCAGCCGAATTTCTCAAGCCCACCGTGCAAATTACAATGGTTCCGGGTTCGCAGCACTGCGCAATATCGCGTTGCGTACCAGTCCGATATGTTCGCGCAAGGTGTAGAGCATGTCGGTGAATGCCAGCGGGGTCGGTAAACGATTGGCTTCTTTTTCAATGGCATCAAGGCGCAGCAACCACTCGCTTTGGGTGTACCGGGTAGGTGCTTCATGCAGTTCGGATTCGATAAATTTCAGCTCACCATATTGGCGATAAATACGTGAGCGAACTCGCCAAGCGTAGAGCCTGGGCGCGTAGCTGAACAAAGGCAGCAAGATTGCTATAAACGGCACCAGCATAACGACCAAACGATCTAGCAAAGTTGCCGCCCAAAACGGCAGATAGCGCTGCAAAAAAGGTTTGCCGGAAGTGAAGAAACGCGCGGCCTCCGGCGCGAGCGGAAACTCGCTGTGCGCCGCGTGCGGAAATTCGCCGGGACGCTGAAACACCCCCGGCTCGCCATGCACTTCGGCGGCGGCTTGCATAAGCAATCCAACCAATGCCGGATGCGTATCGCCGCGCACCATTACGGTTGACGAGGGTGCCAGCAACTGCACGTCTTGCGGTGGAATATCACGTACCAGATCTATCGCACCGCGTGGCAAGGACAGGTGCGCCAGACTCGGCATGCGCCGTGAATAAGCTTCGGCATGCGCAACACTCATCAACTTCACATTCGAGGTGTACAGCAGGGTCCACACCAAAGCCGATTCGGTCGGGCCAACCACCAATACTGCATCGAGCGTGCCGTTGCTCAAACGCTCAACCAAACCCAAGCCACCATCATCAATCAAGCTGGTGTTCTTTCTGTCCATGCCATTGGCCGCCAATAGCTCGAGCGCCAAACTTTGTGTACCGCTGCCGTTGCCGCCAATGCCGATTCGGCGACCTTTGAGTTGCATGAGCGTGGTCAATTCATCAAGCGGTGCGTCACCTTCTTTGGCGTTTCTGGGTTGCAGCCCATTGCGATAAAAAATCCACATTGGCTCGTAGTAAAAAGCACCGAGTACTTGCAAGTCATCGCCTTCCAGAACTCGGGCCGTGCCACCTTGGACAAAGGCGGCATCGACCGCAAAATTTGGGTCGCGTAGCCGTGCCACATTCTCGATCGATCCGGCCGATGGCAGGGCAACCAGATCGATGTCATAGCGCGAAAATATTTCGTGATAGCGCGCGGCGAAGCGCTGATAGGCACCGCCGTCGCCACCCGTGCTCATGGTCAGCGTGTGTGGCGGCGCGGGTTTGATAAATTGCGCTGCGCCCCAAAAGGCCAAGCCTGCGATCAACACAGCGGGCAATATCACGGCGAACAAATCGCGCAAGGACAATTGATTGAGTTTGACGACCATGCCCGAACACTAGCAGCTTGCCATGCTCTGCGCTAGGATGTTGTTCTTGATTTGCTCATGTCGATGACCACTATGCGAACTTTACTGACCCGCTTTTTCTTCGTGCCACTTTTTCTTGCGCTATTTATCGCTGTGCCAGCGCTTGCCACCGCGACGAGCGCCGGAACGCTGGGGGCAATTGCGTGGCGCGATGCCGCCAACGACACCGACATCGCCCGCGCCTTTGCGCAGGCCAAGGCCGAATCGAAGCCGGTGTTGCTTTATTGGGGGGCGACTTGGTGCCCGCCGTGCAACAAGCTCAAGGCCACGTTGTTCAATCGTCAGGATTTCATCGCTCAATCGCGCGCATTTGTCGCCGTGCATGTCGACGGCGATTTGCCCAGCGCACAAAAACTCGGCACAAGGTTCAAAGTCACCGGTTATCCAACAATGATATTGATGAACGCCAACGGCACGGAAATTACGCGTCTGCCGGGCGAGGTTGAATCTGCCCAAATTATCAACGCGCTCAACCTCGCGCTGGCGGGTGGACGACCGGCAAAAGCGCTGCTGGACGACGTGCGCGCCAATAAGCCATTGAGCGAAAACGAATGGCGCACGCTGGCGTATTACTCATGGGAAACCGACGACGCACAATTGGTCAGCGCTGATGCGCGCCCGCAATTGTTGGCGGATTTGGCGGGTTTTGCATCGTCTAGCGTACAAGCTAATACAGATATCACGACGCGTCTGTGGCTCAAGGCGGTGGCGCTCAGTGATGGACATTCCGGCGTTAAAAGTTTGGGGACGATGGAGTCGCGGCGCAAAACTTTAGATGGACTCTTAGCCGATCCAAACAAAGCTCATCAGCATCTGGATTTGTTGGTGAACTACGCCAGCGAACTTGTCCACCAAACCTCTGAAGTCAATACCGCCGAACGTGCCGAGCTTATCGTCGCCTACAACATCGCGCTGCTTGGACTGCAAAACGATGCCACGCTGGCTCGCGCCGATCAAGTTGATGCGCTCGCCGCCCGCATCGAA
>JANYAW010000095.1 GCA_025361105.1 Rhodocyclaceae bacterium
CTTCGACATAGCGGCGCAATTCCTGCCATTGCGGTGCGTTCATCCAGGCAGTTTTTGCAGCGTCCAAATCGCTCTTTTCACCCAGCGTCAAACCCAATCGGGTGATGTATTGCGCCATGCCCAATTGATCCATGCCGTTGAACAAACACGGCTGAGTGATCGCCGTGCCGTAGCCATAGGCACACATGAACGAACCATTCATGTTCGCGCCCCATGCCACATGGCGTAGCGGCAAATAAAATTCCAGCGCCATTTTTTTTGCTGCCGGATTTAGCGTAGCACCCAATCCGCGCGACTCGACAAAATCGAAATCCGCCTCAGCGGTGTCTTGCATTTTTGCTCTGGCGATGGTGTAAGTGCCGTAGTAGAACTGGCGTGGGTCTTTGAAGGCGTACCAGTCCTTCATCGTTATCCTGGTTCGGCTCGCGTCGAAAATTTCGTGATCGGAATCCCAGGTCGGCCGGTAATGGAAATTGACGCTGGCCTGCGCATCCATAGTGCCTTCAAAATAACGTGAGGCGGGCTTGTCGCCACCCATGCGTTCGGCAAGGTTGGCAAACGTCTGACGCAGCGGGGTGACCGTTACGGTTCGCAGATCAATGTGCATGAGCGGATCCTCTCAATTTTTGTAAATTCACTTGGTCGATTCTTTTCTCAAATTTCACTTAAAGCGCTGATGCGTCGCATTGTGCAAACGCCAATCCCAATCACTCGCTTCCTCACCACTTACGCTGAGCCGCCGGTTCTCATCGAGAAATGTCACCTTGTTTGTCGCGCAAAATTCATCAAATGCAGCGGACGGCATGATCAGTTCAACAAACAATTCCGGCTCACCAATCGCGAAGTCAAACTCGACAAAACCGTCTTTACGCAATTCATTCACCCGAACGAATTTCCGCCGTGTATCAAACACTTTGTTCGTCATTGCTTGCCTTCTCCATGCGCACCCGCACAAAGTGCATAACAAGAAGCGTGCCTGCATCGCCGAACGCTGATTGATAAGGAAAATCTCGAGAATTCAGAATTTACGCGTTGAACATAGGCAAAGCGATGTTGATCAAATGGTCAATTGCATGGAAGTGAAATGATTCAAAAAAGCATGCTGCGTCGCAACACGAATTGATTCACGTCGGCGTGCCGGTTGGTGCTGATAAAACAAATGCAAAACCGAGAACTAGCAGTGGCAAGGCGATCACGCAAAATAGGATCTCTGCGCCGTCGCGTGTGGTGACACGCTGTTAAGGGGTTAATCTGGTAACGGCAGCGTGGGCGGATCAAAGTCTGGACAAACCAATAAAGGCGCATGTTGCGCTCGCGCTATTCTGGTAATCATTCAATTTGCACGACAACGCAAGTTGACTTTGTGCAAGGGGTTGGCGTTCACTGGCCAATGAACTTAAGGGAAAATGACAATGACAGATAGCGTCTTCCGGGTGGTTCGGCGACGGGCAAAACCGGGTTGCGAGCAGGCCTACGAGGCTTTGGTCCGCGCCATGTTCGAGGAGGCCAGTCGCTTCCCTGGTTATTTGTCAGCAGAAATGATTCCGCCGGCTCAGCCGCAAGGTGAGTACCAGATCATCCAGCGTTTTGCTACCGAGCTGGATATTGAACGCTGGAATGCTTCCGAAATACGTCGCATCTGGCTGGAGCGCCTATCGACTGTGGCTGAAGGTGACCCCGAATATCGTCTTCTCACCGGCCTTGACGCTTGGTTTGCGCCATCCGCAATATCCTCATCGCCACCGCCACGTTGGCGCATGACAGTAGTGAGCTGGCTGGGGATTTACCCAACGGTTGCGTTGTTGCTATGGTTCGTTGCGCCACTTCTAACGTCGCTGCCGTTTCTGCTGCGCACGGCGATATTCACACTGATGGTTGCAGTCGCAATGAGTTATCTCGTCATGCCTCGCCTGACAAGATCAATGGCATGGTGGTTGCGAAAGTGATGTTTGGTCGCCACGATTGCCGAACAAAATTTTCAAGTATCAGACTGGTTTTGTGGTTATCGCAAATGCGATAAATCTCACGTATGAGTTATATACTTACTGCAAATTTATAGAGAGATTTAAATAATCTCGAGAATATTTGGAAGAGAATAATAATAGTGACCATTCAATATCCACAAAGCGCTGATCTGCGTCGCCTCTTAAGATTTTCGTCAGAGGACGGGACGATTTGGCTGGGTGAGAGTCGCATGCTGTTGATGCATGTCGCGGCCTTGGCAGGTTTGCGCAAGGAGTTGATTGCCTCGGTCGGTCTGGAGCACGCACGTCGGGTGCTCACCCGCATGGGTTTTGCATCTGGTAAACACGATGCCGAATTGGCGCGCAAGATTCGCGGCGGAGGCAATATCATCGATGCATTTCTTGTCGGGCCGCAACTCCATATGTTGGAAGGTAGCGTGCGCGTGACGCCGATCAAGATGGACATGGACATTGGTGCGGGGACTTTTTCTGGAGAATTCCGTTGGGAGAATTCCTGGGAAGCCGAAGCGCACGTCAAAGAATTCGGACCCCAATCTGACCCCGTGTGTTGGATGCTGATTGGATACGCATCCGGCTTCACCAGCGAATTTATGGGACGCTTTGTGTTGTTCAAAGAAAGCCAGTGTGCTGCCTGTGGTTCCAGTCATTGCCTTATTGAAGGGAGACCGGTAGAAGAGTGGCCGGACGCGGCCGAACATACGATTTACTTCGAGCAAGAATCCATCGTCACGCGGCTGCTCGAACTTCATACCGAAGTCGACGCGCTGCGTTCAACGCTGGAAGAACGTCATCACGTTAATAATTTAATCGGGATATCGCCTGCATTTCAGCGCGCCTACGATTTGGTAGGCAAGGCCGCCAGCACCCAAGTCACTGTGCTGCTCACTGGTGAAACCGGCGTTGGTAAAGAACGCTTTGCACGCGCGCTGCATGAGCGTAGCCCGCGTGCGGCAAATCCGTTTGTCGCCGTGAACTGCGCTGCATTGCCGGGCGACTTGATTGAATCAGAGCTATTCGGTGTGGAAAAGGGTGCGTACACCGGCGCACAGGCCAGTCGCTGCGGGCGGTTTGAACGCGCCGATGGTGGCACACTTTTCCTAGATGAGATTGGCGAACTACCTCTTGCAGCACAAGCCAAATTATTGCGCGTACTGCAAGAGGGTGAGCTTGAGCGTCTTGGCGATGATCGGACGCGCAAGGTCAATGTGCGCATCGTGGCAGCGACCAATGTGGATTTACAAAACGCCGTGAAGTTAGGACAATTCCGCTCGGATTTATTTTATCGGCTGAACGTTTATCCGATCAATATTCCGCCATTGCGCGAGCGTCAATTGGATATTCCGCCACTAGCCAAAGCGCTGCTGGAACGGTTCTCGGTGTTGCATGGCAAGCGCATCGCGGGGCTGACCGACAAGGCGATGCGAGCGCTCAAACAGCATTCGTGGCCGGGAAATATTCGTGAGTTGGAAAACATGATAGAACGCGGGGTGATACTTTCCACGCAAGATGGCTGGATAGAACTGGAGGATTTATTCCCTGGTATCGACGACATCAATCATGCAGAAACCGGTATCAGCCAAAGCGGTTCGCTGGAGGAACCGACGACCCGCGGTCGCGCCCAGTTGTGCGAACAAATTTTCTCCAGCGGAATGTCGCTGGATGCAATTGAAGCCATGTTGCTCAAGAAAGCGGTGAATCTTTCTGACGGCAACATGGCGGGTGCAGCGCGCATGCTCGGTTTAACGCGACCGCAGTTAGCCTATCGAATGAAACAAATGTCTGGCGATTCCCAGTCGTTCAACAATAAGGGTTAAGGATTATGTTGCCATCGCAAAAATTTAGCGGCGCGTTTACGGCCGACGAGGAAGTTCCGCGAACACTGGTTGAAAACGCCTATCTGGCGCTGCGGCGTGACATCGTGGATGGCAAACACGCACCCGGCAGCCGCTTGCGCGTCGAGCATCTGAAAGGCGACTACGGTGTTGGTGCGGGCACACTGCGCGAAGCCTTGTCCTTGCTGGTCTCCGATGCTTTGGTGGTGAGTGAAGGCCAGCGCGGATTTTGGGTAACGACGATTTCTCATGAAGACATTGAAGACATCACTCGCAATCGTTTGTTGCTCGAAACTGAAGCGCTGCGCGCATCGATAAAAAATGGTGACGACGAATGGGAAGCCGAGCTCGTTGCCGCATTTCACCGCTTGACCCGAGTGGAGGAAAAACTCAATACGACCGTGGCCAGAATGCGCGAATGGGAAGACCGCAACCGCGGTTTTCACGAGGCGCTGATTTCCGCTTGCAACTCAAGATGGCTGCGCTATCTGATTGGAATTTTGTATCGTCAGTCGGAGCGTTACCGACGTTTTTTGTTGACCAGTTCGCGCGCCAAACGCGATATCCATGCCGAACATTCCGAGCTTTTCGATGCGGCCATGAAGCGCGATGTGCGGCGCGCATCTGCCGCGCTCGAGCTTCATATCATGACGACCTTCGAGATCATCCGCCAAACTTCGGAAGAGGATTTGCAGCGCCCGCCGAAAGGCGTGCGACGCAACAACGTGAGTGCCTGAATCGACATCGGCAAAGTGACGGCGTGTCGTCAGCACCAACTGACGGGCGTAGTGAACTACTCGTGATAGTCCATCGCCTTATAACCGTGATGTTTTATCAACTCATCGCGTTCGGCGGATTTCAAATCTTCGCGTACCATTTCGCTGACTAATTCGTCGAACGTTATTTTGGGTGTCCAACCCAATTTCTCGCGTGCTTTGGTCGCGTCACCGAGCAAAGTTTCAACTTCCGTTGGCCGGAAATAACGTGCATCGACCGAGACAATACAACGTTCGACGCCGTCGACTGCCGTCAAGAATCCGCGCTCATCCACACCCTCGCCACGCCAGTCGATTTGCATGCCAAGCTCTTTGCCAGCAGCATTCACAAAATCACGCACACTGTATTGCACGCCGGTGGCAATCACAAAATCCTCAGGCTTTTCTTGTTGCAACATCAGCCATTGCATTTCCACATAGTCCTTGGCATGACCCCAGTCGCGCTTCGAATCCATGTTGCCGAGGTACAAAC
>JANYAW010000323.1 GCA_025361105.1 Rhodocyclaceae bacterium
CTGCAAGCGCGCGATTCTAACGCCGACATGCTGCTAGATATATGGTCAGCCAAGAGCGTGTGGTCAGCACCAACTGGCGAATTACGTTTCAAGGATTCATGCACTCGCGCACCGCTTGGACGCCGCGCTTGGCACACGGCGTTGATGCACCGGCAATCCAATGCGGCAAGCCTTCTTCATCCATTTGCACGGCGCGCGTTTCCCATTTCATTACGCCCTTTTTGTCCACGCTCAAGTGCAGTGTCCACCCTAACCTGGTGACGGCAGTGATGAAACCGTCGAACACGAAATTGCCCAAGCTATAAATAATCGGTTTGCCTTTGTAAATCTGCGCGCCCTGGACAACGTGCGGGTGTGAGCCGACGACGATATCCGCACCGGCATCGATCATTTTTCTGGCAAGTTTTTGTTGTCGCTCACTCGCTGTGGTTTCGCGCTCCCAGCCCCAATGCATAAAGGGAATTACCACATCGGCTCCGGCTTTTCGCGCGGCGCGGATGTCGCTCACGACATGGCTGTCCTCGCTCCAGGCAATGCCGGGGGTCGTTGCGCCGGCTTCAAATGCGCGTGGTTTGAATTCGTTGTAACCGAGCACGGCGATTTTTATTCCATTTCGATTTATCCATAGCGGTGTGTGTGCGCTGCTGGCGTTTTCGCCACCACCAAAATGCACAACGCGTACGCTGTCCAATTGCGCCAGCGTTTCCATGAACGCAGCTTTGCCGTAATCGCCGGTGTGATTGTTGGCTACGCTCACCGCGTCGATATGCTGTTCGAGAAACGGCAACACGCGCGGATGTGCACGAAAGCTATAAATTTTGCTCTCCATCGGTGCGCCTACAGTGGCAATCGGGCACTCCAAATTGCCGATGCGATAGTCGGCATCCTTGAGGTTTTCAGCGACGTGAATGAACGGATCACGACCCTGCGCAATGACTTGCCCGGGCGTGTCGGCAAGCATGATGTCGCCGGTGAAAATGATGCTTAAGGACTGGGCAGCGCTGAAATTGGCTGCAAGCAAGCCGCAAGCAAATAGGAAAAATTTCATTTTGCCGATTTCCGCGCTGGCAAAACCACTGGCAAAAATTCGCACCAGTATTCCAATTCGCCATCACGTATCGTTTCATACACCCGATGCAGGCCAGTGAATCCAAATTGGGCATGGGTCGGCGTAGCGGGTGGATAGGAATAATCCACTTGATGAATCAACACCGGCCCGGCATCGGTGTCGCCATAAACGTAAAGTTTGATGGCGGCGATATCGCGCGGTGCATCCTGAACCACGGCACGGAACAGAAAATATGAGCCGATCTGAGTCGTCTTGACTGCATATGGCGAACGCACTGAGGTGGCAGTGACATGGCGTGTTTCGCCGCCGTAGGTGATGTGACAAACGATGCCAGCGGCATGCGCAGGCCAGCTCAACATCCACAGTGCAGAGAGGGCGAGACGCAGCCATGGGTGGTGCAAATTCATATCGTTTGGCTGAAGATGAAATGAAAGGCGAGAGCCTACCGAATAATTTCATTGCCGCCAAATCGGCTTTAATACGCTTTGAGCAGAACTGAATAGGCAATTCGGCGGCGTGTGGCCGGTGAACGGGCCAGTCCCTCACCAGCACCAACTGGCAAGAAATCAAAATGAGCTACCCACCATGAAAATTTATTCCGTCGGCGGCGCAGTGCGCGATGCGCTGCTTGGACTTGAGGTGAAAGATCACGACTGGGTTGTCGTTGGCGCCACGCCCGAGGAAATGCTCACGCAAAATTTTCGACCAGTGGGCAAAGATTTTCCGGTGTTCCTGCATCCACAAACGCATGAGGAATATGCGCTCGCGCGCACCGAGCGCAAGACTGCGCCGGGCTATGCCGGATTCACTTTTCATGCGGCGCCGAATGTCACGCTCGAAGAAGATTTGGCGCGGCGCGATTTGACGATTAACGCCATTGCGCAAGCAGAAAGTGGTGAAATTATCGATCCCTATCACGGGCGTGAAGATTTAGCTGCGGGTGTGTTGCGGCATGTCTCGTCTGCGTTTGGCGAAGACCCGGTTCGCATATTGCGGGTGGCGCGTTTCATGGCCCGCTTTACTGATTTTCGCGTTGCGCCTGAGACCATGACACTAATGCAACAGATGACCGC
>JANYAW010000324.1 GCA_025361105.1 Rhodocyclaceae bacterium
TCAAACCAATCCGCGGCTGGCAAATGCCTTGCTCGACAAGTTTGGCTACAAACTCGGCGCGGATGGTTTTCGCACCACACCACAAGGCAAGCCGCTGGTCATCAAGTACACCAGCCGCCCTGATTCATTGGGCAGGCAGCAAGAAGAAATGTGGCAAAAAACTTTCAATTCCGTAAAAATTCACATGGAAAGTGACAAGAAAAAATTTCCCGAAATCCTCAAGGCAGAAAAGGCTTGCCAACTGCAAATGCGCACCAATCGCTGGATTGCTGACTTCCCCGATGGCGACAATTTCATGCAGCTTTTTTATAGCAAGAACATTGGTCAGAGTAACAATAGCTGCACCGATATTCCCGAGTTCGACGCGCTCTACGAAAAAGCCGTAGTGATGCCTGCCGGCCCTGAACGCGACAAGCTTTATGTGGATATGGCAAGGGTGCTGGAATACTACGGCGCGCATCGAATCAGCATGGCACGCGCGCGCAACATGGTGATGCAATCCCATGTCATGGGCTACAAAAAACATCCGATCCTGTTGGCGGATTGGCTTTACATCGACATGGAAAAATCTGCGAAGGATAAACAATGAGTGCCTTCATCCTGCGCCGCTTATGGCAAATGATTCCCACCATGCTGGGGGTCGTGCTACTGGTTTTTTTCCTGTTCAATTTGGTCGGCGGTGACCCAGCGTATTTGTTGGCCGGAAAAATTTCCAACAAGGAACAGATCGAAAATATCCGCACGCAGTTAGGCATCAATCAACCCTACTACGTGCAACTGTGGATATTCATCAAACAAATTTTGACTGGCGATTTCGGTGTCTCGTGGGCGACCAACGAACCGGTCTCGCACATCATCGCCACCCGTATCGGCCCCTCGCTCACGGTGCTGGTGCCTATCATGATTATCGAAACCATCCTCGCCGTGCTAATCGCCTTGAGCGTGGCCTATGTGCGCGGCTCACTCACCGATCGCATCGTGATGATTATCTGCACCATGGCGATGTCGGTGTCCCTGCTGGTGTACATCATCGTCGGCCAATATGTCCTGGCCTATCAATTCAGCTGGTTTCCGGTGCAAGGCTGGGGCAATAGTTTTACCGAAAATTTATTCAAATATTCCGCGCTACCGATTCTGCTGGGCGTTGCTGTGGGCATCGCGCCGAACACGCGCTTGTACCGCACTTTTATTCTCGACGAAATTAACCAGGACTACGTGCGCACTGCGCGTGCCAAGGGCTTGTCCGAAAACAAAGTCATGCTCAAGCATGTGCTGAGGAATGCGCTGATACCGATCATCACCAACTTGATGATTTATCTACCGGCCTTGTTGATTGGTCACTTCCTAATCGAACGATTTTTTTCTATCCCTGGCATTGGGCGCGAAGTGATTCTCGCCGTCGAGCGCAGCGATTTTCCGGTGATAAAAGCCATCACAGTTTACGTCGCTGCCGCCACCATGCTATCGAACCTCGCCGCTGACTTGCTCTACAAAGCGGTCGATCCTCGGGTGCAACTTAAATGAGCGCCGCTATGAACTCTGTGACATCAGCACCTGTCTATCACGCTTCGCCCGGCCTTTGGACGCTAGCATGGCGACGCTTAATCGCCGACCGCGTCGCCATGATTGCAATGATCGTGGTGGCAGCGTTTCTCGTCTTGATGGCAGCCTCCGGCTCCGGTCTAATCGCTGCGAATTGGGCTGACGAAGTGGCTGTCGGTTATGCGCCACCTTCAATTTTCGGCACGCCGGAAAAAGTCACGAAAAGTGCCACCACCGCAACAGCGGAATCCACCGAGAATTTGTATCCGGGCACGGTGAAAGACCCATTGGCCGAAGAAATGGCCGAGCTTCGCGCAAGTTTGGGCATCGCGGGCGGCAACTCGCCAGTTGGTGCTGGCAACACGCCGTCAAGCACACCGCCTAGCCCCAGCGCAGAATCGCTGGGGCTGGATTTGGGCGATATCAAAGTGGTCGATCCGCTGGAAAAGGAAATCGCCGAAATCATGGCGACCACCACCAGCGTTGCCGAAAAACCTCGCGTCGACACGCTGTTTTTTGGCGCCGATAAATGGGGCCACGATGTCGTACTCAAAGTCATCAAAGGTTCAGAGACTTCAATTTTTGTTGGCCTTGCTGCGGCTTTGGTGGCAACAATTATCGGCACCATCCTCGGTGCAATTTCTGGCTACTACGGCGGCTGGATAGATGATTTCCTCAATTGGTTTTACAGCATCTTTACCGCCATTCCGTATTTGCTTTTAATCCTCGCTATCGCGGCGGTGCTCAATCAAAAA
>JANYAW010000123.1 GCA_025361105.1 Rhodocyclaceae bacterium
AAACGCTACGGCCCACGCGCCTTGATGCGGATAACGCACCAACAATACTTTGCGGAATGCGTCACCAGAGCCTGAAAATAGCGTGTCACTAACCTGCTTGACAATGTAATAAATCGACTTCACCACCGGTATGCGCGACAACACACTTTCCCGTTAACGGTTTCTTTTTCTTCGTCAAGAAAAGTGAAACGCTAGAACTTGATATTAGTGTCGACGACGCATTGAAATATATCGTCTCTATGGGCGTCGTTGTGCCGGTTCATGTGCCACCGCATACTCCTGCACTTGCTGCCAAAGCAAAGCTGGTGGCAACACCCGCCAACCCCGATTCTTTATAGCACTTCGTCGCCTTGCGGCACCCAACGTTTGGAAGTTTGGAAATTTATGCGTACTCATTATTGCGGCCAGGTTAACGCCAGCCATGTCGGTCAAATCGTCACCTTATGCGGCTGGAGTCATCGGCGGCGTGATCACGGTGGGGTGATTTTTATTGATCTGCGTGACCGCGAAGGGATGGCCCAAATTGTTTGCGATCCTGATCGTGCGGAAATGTTTGCGCTGGCCGAAACCGTGCGCAATGAATTCGTTTTGAAAGTCACTGGCAAAGTTCGCCTGCGCCCAAGCGGCACCGTGAATAGCAATCTAGCGACGGGCGAGATTGAAATTCTTTGCCACGAGCTGGAAGTTCTCAACAGCGCCGTCACACCGCCGTTCCAATTGGATGACGAAAACCTGTCCGAGAATGTGCGTCTGACGCATCGGGTGATTGATTTGCGTCGTCCTCAAATGCAAAAGAATTTGATGCTGCGCTACAAGGTGGCGATGGCCTTCCGTCGTTTCCTCGACGATGCCGGTTTCATCGACATCGAAACGCCGATGCTGACCAAATCAACCCCGGAAGGCGCGCGTGATTATCTGGTGCCATCGCGGGTGCATCCCGGGCAATTTTTCGCATTGCCGCAATCGCCGCAGTTGTTCAAACAGTTGTTGATGGTGGCTGGTTACGATCGCTACTATCAAATCACCAAGTGTTTTCGCGATGAAGATTTGCGCGCGGACAGACAGCCTGAGTTCACTCAAGTCGATATCGAAACATCATTCTTGGATGAGACACAAATCACCGGCTTGATGGAGGCGATGATACGTAGCGTGTTCAAATCCTGCCTCGATGTCGATTTGCCCAATCCGTTTCCACGCATGACCTACGCCGAGGCCATGCAGCGTTTCGGTTCCGACAAGCCTGATTTGCGCGTGACGCTCGAACTCACCGAAGTCACCGACGTGATGACCAATGTGGCCTTCAAAGTCTTTAGCGGCCCGGCTACCACTGGCGGTCGTGTGGCGGCGTTGCGCGTGCCCGGCGGTGCGGCGATGACCCGTGGCGAGCTCGATGGCTACGCCGAGTTCGTCAAGATTTACGGCGCCAAAGGCTTGGCTTATATCAAGGTCAATGATGCCAGCAAACTCAATGAAGAAGGTTTGCAATCGCCCATCGTCAAGAACTTGCACGCCGCTGCATTGCAAGCGGTGGTCGAGCGTAGCGGCGCGCAATCAGGTGATTTAATTTTCTTCGGCGCGGACAAGACAAAAATCGTGAATGACGCGATGGGTGCTTTGCGCGTCAAGCTCGGTCACGAAAAAAATCTCCTGGATGGCTCCGCATGGCAGCCTTTGTGGGTGGTCGATTTCCCGATGTTTGAGCACGATGCCGAGCACAACCGCTGGAACTCCTGTCATCATCCTTTCACCAGCCCCAAAGATGGCCACGAAGCGTTGATGGCGACGGATCCGGGGGCGTGTATCGCCAAAGCCTACGACTTGGCGCTCAACGGCTGGGAAATGGGCGGTGGCTCGGTGCGGATACACAAAGCCGATGTGCAAGCCAAAGTATTCGAAGCACTCGGCATTAGTGCCGAAGAACAACAAGCGAAATTTGGCTTCCTGCTTGACGCGCTCAAGTACGGTGCGCCACCGCATGGCGGGCTGGCCTTCGGACTTGACCGCATCGTCACCATGATGACCGGTGCTGAATCGATTCGTGATGTGATTGCTTTCCCCAAAACCCAGCGCGCGCAATGTCTGCTCACCGATGCGCCATCGGACGTCGACGAAAAGCAATTGCACGAATTGCATATTCGCTTGCGGCCGAAAGTCGAAGTGACCGGCAACGTGCAGTGAGCGAAAGCTAGTCCGCCGGCATGCAACAGCGTGCACTAAATCTGCTGTGTGCTGCGCTGCTGGTGTTGGTAACGGCGGTTGCTAACGCCCGCCCCAATACTCGCGTCGGCGACATTTGGCTAAACGAATTACCGTCGGAAGCCCGTGTCACCTTGCAGCAAATCGATCATGGCGGGCCATTTCCATTTCGTCGTGATGGCGTGGTTTTTCAGAATCGCGAGAACCGTTTGCCCGAGCAGCCGAGAAATTTTTATCACGAATACACCGTGCCCACACCTAGCGCGGGCGACCGCGGTGCGCGGCGCATCATTGTTGGCGGCCAGCCGCCAAGCGCCTTCTATTACACTGATGATCACTACCGTAGCTTCGCGCGAATCCATCGTCAATGACGTAAATGAGCCCTTCACATCACAGCGCTTTTTTTGAAACCCTGTTCGCCGATGCCGCGCGCGCGGGGGTATATCGGCTGCCGCACACGCATCACGAAGCATTGGAAATCGGCGCGGGTCTGGCCGGCTGTTGTGTGTTCCATATTGATTTGGCGCGAGCACGTAACAAGGTCGATCTGCTCGATAAAGTTGGCCACGATATGGCTTTTCCCGAATGGTTCGGTCACAACTGGGATGCGCTGAGCGACTGCTTGCTCGACATGGGTTGGCGACCCGCATTGGGTTATGTCGTCATCTTGAAAAACGTCGAGATGGTTCATTCGCGTGCCGAATCTGACTTCGCCTGTCTGCTCAAAATTTTTGCCGATGTGGCGGACGAACGACGCAATGATGGCGCGCCGTTTTGGTGTCTGGTCGACATCCCCGCGAGCAAAATTCCGGCGCTCATCAGCTTGGAAGTTGCGAGCTGAACGCATAGCGGCGTATCGCCAGCACCAAAGACAAAGCACAATGGAATACAAACGCCCGGTGTCGGTCTTGGTCGTCATACACACGCCGACATTTGAAGTCGCCTTGCTTGAGCGCAATTTGCATCCCGGCTTTTGGCAGTCGGTCACCGGCAGTCATGAGGACGACGAGACACTGCGAGCCACGGCGATGCGTGAGGCGTATGAAGAGACTGGCATCGTCGCGACACCAAACGATTTGCTGGATTGGCGGTTATCGAATTGCTTTGAAATAATGCCGCAATGGCGGCATCGCTACGCCCCCGATGTGACGCACAATGTCGAGCATGTGTTCAGTCTTTGCGTACCCGAAAAGATTAACTTACAGCTATCGGCACGCGAGCATTCGGCGCAGGTCTGGTTGCCGTACAAAAATGCGGCTGCGCAGTGTTTTTCATGGACCAATCGGGACGCGATTTTGATGTTGCCACACATTCTTTCCAGTCAAAAATAGAGCCTGCGCCAACATGTTTTTTCGCCGACAAACTATCCATTCGCGCTTGGTCGCCTCATTCGCCGGCATCGTCAGTTTGCTGCTGGTGATTGCGTTGGCAGTGGCTTTGATAGCGTTCGTCAGCGTGCAACGCGCGACCCTGCGCGAGAACCTGCAAATGCAGGCAGCGATGGTCGCGGCGCGTAGCGGCCCGGCGCTCGAACGCAATGACGCAGCGGTACTCACACAGTACTTGGCGGTACTGGCGCAAAACCGCAACATACGCTGGGCGATGGTGACGCAAGGCAATCGACGGGTGGCGACATTCGGTCAAATTCCCAAGGAGCTGCAGGGGCAAAGTTTGTTACCCGATGACGCGCCGACATTGGCGGCAAGCACCTCGCTTTTTTTCGTGCGGCATCCGGTGATCAATCACGATCAGCAGTTTGGTGAAGTCTTCATCGGCGCAGAAATGTCGCTACAGCATCTACAAACCTGGACCGCCGCAGTGGGCGGCGCGGTACTGCTGGCGATTTTGTTTTTGATTGCCTTGCCGGTTTTTCATCGTTTGGTACGCACAGTTTCTGATCCACTTTTGCAACTAACACGCATGTCGCAATTGACCTCGAGCCTGGAGCGCGGTGGCGAGGCGATGTCAGAAGTCATTTCGCGAGTTGGTGCTGGTGACACGCCGTTGGCAGAGGAAGTCGCACCGGTGGAAATTGAGCGACTCGGTGATTCATTCAATCGAATGCTAGAAAACATCGCCAAACGCGATGCGCAAATGCGACTATCGCGCGACGAATTGCGCGCGCTCAACGCCAGCTTGCAAGCCGTGCGCGAGACTGAACGCACGCGCATTGCCCACGAAATTCATGACGAACTTGGCCAGCGTTTAACTGCCATCAAACTCGATGTCGCGCGCGCCTTGCCACCGACCACAGCTGACGGCGCGCACTTGGCGACGATGCTTGATGAGACTGTCAAAGTCGTGCGCGAAATCTCTTGGGAGCTACGCCCCAGTGTGCTCGACGCACTGGGGCTGACCGCTGCGATTGAATGGCTGGGTGAAGATTTTCAACGCCGCATGGCGACGCGTTGCAAAGTTGAAGTGCCCGTGCCGTCGCCAATAATCGAGACAGAAATCGCGACGCAGCTTTTCCGCATTTGCCAGGAATTGCTGACCAACATCGCGCGCCACGCCGGTGCGAGTCGCGTTGATATTCGTTTCACCGCCGACAAAGAACTACGCCTTGAAGTTTGCGACGATGGCATCGGCATGAAGGCCTATGGGCTAGAGCAAAAATCGCTTGGTCTGCTGGGCATTCGCGAACGTGTGCATGTGCTCGGTGGCAAACTTCGCATCGAAACTGTGCCGCAAATTGCCGGTACGCGGGTGAGCGTGAGTGTGCCTGTTTCAACCCTGCCGCCAAAGAAAATGGGAGAGGCCAAGTGATACGTGTTTTGCTAGTTGATGACCATCCGGTGGTGCGTCAAGGCATCCGTCTCATTCTCAGTGCCAATGGCGAAATCGACGTAATTGCCGAGGCTGCCACCGCTACAGCGGCGGTAGACGTGGTGCGTAATCAGGCAGTCGATTTGGTCGTGCTGGATCTGAACTTGCCCGACCAAAATGGTTTTTGGGTGCTCGCCGAAGTACAACGCATCAAGCCGGATTTACCGGTGCTGGTGCTCAGCATTCAACCCGAGGAACACATGGCAGTGCGCGCACTCAAGGCCGGTGCGCGTGGCTTTCTGAACAAGGAAAGTGCGCCGGAAGATTTGTTTACCGCCGTGCGTACCGTGGTTGGCGGCAAACGCTATATCAGCCCTCGCTTGGCCGAATGGTTGGCGGTGGACATCAGCGGGCACCGCGAAAATTTACCGCATGAACGCTTGTCGGATCGCGAATATCAAGTGATGTGTTTGTTGGCTGCAGGTCGCTCGATTTCAGAAATCGCCGCTCAGCTCAATCGCAGCGCGAATACGATTAGCACTTACCGCACCCGCATCATGCAAAAAATGGCGATTGAGCATAATGCCGGCTTGACCGAATATGCCTTGGCGCATCAGTTGATTAACTGACAGATGGCGTGTCAGGTGCTGCGGTGATACTTAGCAGCGTGTTGGATAACGCGGTGACACTTAACGGCGTGTCACCAGCACCAACTGACGAGCAGTGAGTTTTGTAGTTGATTAACTACATGAGAATTCATGCATTGGTGGTAGATTTGCAGCACTACCGTGCGTACATTAACGACCATGCGGCCATGCATCCTGCACGATGCATGGCGAGGGACAGAAAATTATGAAAACCAAATCCAGTAGCGGCTTCACATTGATTGAGTTGATGGTGGTGGTGGTCATCACTGGAATCCTGGTGGCGATCGCTTTGCCGCAATACAGTGAATTCATGGTCAAGGGCAAACTGTCGGAAGCCGTCACCTTGCTCACCGATTTGCAGACTCGTGAAGAGCAGTATTACCAGGACAATAGGGTTTATCTGGATATAACTGCTGGAGCCACCACCAAGCCAGTTGCAGGGCAGTACTACACGACCAGAACCTGCGTGACCTCGAGCGCGGCGCAAAGCTATCTATGTACCGTAGACGGAACTGGCTTGGGTTTGGGAACATTTACGGTTGATGATGCGGGCACCAAGAAGACGGTCACGGCACCTACGGGCTGGACCCTGCCGGCGACGAATTGTTGGGTCAAGAACAAAGGTGGAGCTTGCTGATGTTGCGCGCGCGCGGCTTCAGCCTGGCTGAGATGATGATCGTTGTGGCAATTGCTGCAGTATTGCTCTCGGTTGCGCTGCCCTCATTGAATAACTCGATTATTGGTGTACGTGCCAAAGGGGTTGCAGAGTCTATTCACGCCGGTTTGCTCAGAGCCCGCGCCGAAGCGATTAAACGTAATTCGCCGATGCGTTTTCAGATGGTATCGACGCTCGATAGTAGCCCGGTGTGCACCTACAGCGCCACCCAGCGATTTTGGGTAGTAACCCAATATACCGATGCCAATAGTCGAGGGCAGGCGGTTGGCAAGTGTCATATTGATCCTTACTTCCCGGCTGATCAGGGCGAGCCATGTCCAACTGGCAGCGTTACTGCCTGTGCGACCGATCCTTTCATTGCATTCAAGAGCCAGACCGAATCCGCTACCAATGTTGATGTCGTTGCGAGCCCAACCATGACGGGCTCTGCTTTCATTGTCACCTATGGACCCTTGGGACAGCTTTTGAACAATCTGGAGGGTAACAAGCCGGCCGCCGTGGGTAACGTTGTCTATACCGTTAATGTCTGCCCAAACACTGGAAATACGGTGGCCTGTACCGGTACCGGACGAAAATGGCGAGTACAAATAAATGCCAACGGCGGGGTGCTGCTTTGCGACCCCAATGCGACTGATTCAATGGCGTGCCCGACATGAAGATGCGCTCATTTCGTACCAAGCAATCTGGTTCCTTCATCATCGAGGCCTTGATTAGCCTGGTGTTATTTTCCGTTGGCATCATTTCGCTGATGGGCTTGTCGATTCAAGCACTCAATCAGACCGGCCAATCAAAAGCGCGCAATGACGCAAGCTATGTGAGCGGTGAGCTGATTGCCGAAATGTGGGTGCGTTCGGCGGTGGATATTGGTGGGCAGACCACGGAAGATTGCACGACCTCAACCAGTTGGACTTGCCGGGTAAAAAGTCAGATCCCGACAGCTACGCCAAAGGTCTATTTCAGTAGCTGTACCTGCGATGCGGCGACCCTGGCATGCTCTGGCGCACCTGCCGCGCAGACAGGGAATTCCGTCACGGTGGTAAATCAATCGCCAGTAACCGTTTGTGTTTTCTGGACTGACCGCAAGGAAGATACCGGATCGCCTCCGCACATGTTCCAAACCAGCGGCATGATTACGCACAACTAATGGATTCCAAAATGCGCCATCAGCGGGGATTTAATTTGGTCGAATTGTTGGTCGGTATGGCGATCAGTTTGATGGGCTTGGCAGCGGTCGGCACAATGATGATGACGTTTTCGCAAAAGCGCGCCAGCATTACCCAATCTCTCGCTGCCCAGGATAACGGGGTCATGGCTTTGTATCGAATTGAGCGTGATATCTCCCAGGCAGGATATGGTTTGATGGGCTTGCAGGGATGTGCTTCGATTACCAATGGGGCAAGTACATTGATGCCCTATCCGGTGGCAATCGTTACGGATAACTTAAATCCAAGCACCGTATCGGACAGCATCACCGTTCAGTATGGCGGCGGCGGCACTGGATCCGGTGTGCCAGCAGCGGAACTAAACAGCATTGCGGCAGCCGATACCTACAACGTGAAATCCTCCGCAGGATTTGCGCTCGGCGAGTACGTTATCGCGACCACGGACTGTGTCTTGCGTCAGGTGTCCGTAGCGCCTGTGGTCGGTGCCGGAGTCATTAAATTTTCACCGACTACCCTGGCCAGTGTTGGTAGTAAAGGTTATCTCTCCGATTTGGGTAATGTGTTTGTCAGCCGTCAATATCAGGTCTCCACCGCCAACAATGCATTACAGGTTTCAGAAATGGGCGCAGCGGCCAATAATCTGGTCGACGAAATCATTTTTCTAAAAGCGCAATATGGGCTGGCTGGCAGCGTCACCGGAACCACCGTATCCAGCTGGGCAGACGGTACAAATTTCACCATTGCCGGCACCAATTCCAAGCAAATCATCGCCGTGCGTGTTGGTGTCGTGGCGCGTAGCGCATTGCGCGAGAGTGCGGCGATTGAACAGCCCGCCGCACTGACCGTGCTGCCTGCCATCGTTGATTCAGGGATCACCATTGGCGCGGCGGCGACCTATACCGTACCCGACACGCGCTATCGCTATCGTGCTTATTCCACGATCATCCCATTGAGAAACGTCATATGGACGCGTTGAATATGAGTGTTAAGCCCCGGTCGGCAAAACATCAGCAGGGTTTCGTGCTGGTTGTCACGCTTTTGGTGATGGTCATCATCACCCTGTCATCCGTCGCCATGATAGTTGCCATGCGGGCGGGAATTTCCGCCTCTGGCAACATCGCCTTCAGACAGGCGGCGACGCGTACCGCCGACGTGGGTGTGGATCAAGCGTTCCAGAATACGGCAGCCAATTTCACAGCCACTGCTTTAGCAGCGAACCCGAACGGGCTGGATGTCGACAATGCCAGTGGCAGTTATCGCTATTACGCGACGGTGAATGGTGTCGCAAAGAAATCCGATGCGTCGACCTTTCCACTTGCTGGAGGCTGCACCAAGGATGGCAGCACGACTTTTTCGCCCGAAAATTATCGATTCAATGCAGTCGACGGTAATGGTCTTCCAGTCGCAGTGAATGACGGCGAGGGTAATCCCTGTGCAATTCAAAGCACCAGCACCCCTTCCGGGTATTCCCTGTTCTACGTCGTGCATCGCATGGCGGAGACTACCGGTTCCTGCGGAACCACCTCAACCGGTTGTTCGCGTGTGTCGCTTGACGGGGGCAACAAACCCGGATGTTCGGTAGATGCAGCCAGCGTCGATTATTGCGGCAGCACATCCTATGTCTATTACCGGATCACAGTCAAAGTCGCCGGACCACGGCAGAACAATCGTTACATTCAAGCCTTCGTCTACTGACGACAGGCCAGCATCACTCAAGAGGTGAGCCTATGAAAACCATTCCATTTCGTCGCGTTGTTGCCTGGGTTGTGATGACCTCGCTAGTCATGACGCAAACGACGCAAGTCGCAGCCTTGACCTTGTCGACGACGCCGCTTGCCGCAACCACGACTTCGGTAGTGCGTCCCAATCTGATGTATGTGCTGGATGACTCCGGTTCGATGGGCTGGGACTACACACCGGATTACGTCAATGACACCGCAGCGGGCAATGACCTGACAGGTGGTGCTGGTGACGGCGTGAAAGCCACCATCGGTGCAGGAAAAGTTCTCACAATTGTTGCATCCTCCCCGCCATTCAACTCGGCGTACAACCTTGGCGTACCGGCGGTCGTAATTCAAGGTGGCGGCGGCACTGGTGCGACCGCGACAGCCACTTTGGCGGCAAATAAAACCGTTTCCTCAATCACTGTCACCAGTGGCGGTACTGGCTACACCTCGGTGCCCTACGTGACGCTGGTTGGCGGTCTGCCGGGCGCGACCTGGGGCGCATGTTGGGGTACGACTGCCGCTAATGCCGGTGGCATTCCGAACGACACGATTTCTCCAAGCAGTTGCACGACAACGACACAGCCGCCGTATTCGTCCGCTGCGTTCAACTATCAATATTACGATCCCGCAGTGCGTTACGAACAACCACTACAAGCCAACAACACGCGCTATGGCAGTGTATTGGGAACGGCCAGCAATTGGACTGCTGCCAAGTCTGACGGCTTTGCCGGAACGGGTTCCACCAATTTGACCTCCGCATGGCCGCATGAAGTCTGGTGTAACACCGCTACCCCTCTCCCCGTGCCGAGCGCGGCGAATATCGCGACGCACTTGCAGTGCAAGGAAAACGCCGACAGCACCAATAACAACATGTACCCCAACGCGACCTATACCTTCCGCAAGACCTATAACGGCGCGGCTTCTTACTTCACGATGAGTCCGTCGGAATTCTGTACCGACGATACGTATACCAATTGCATACGTTCAACGACTGCCCAGGTAGTTGGTGGCGTGGTTTTCAATATTCCGGCGAACTACCGCTGGTGTTCCTTCTACAACCCGCTGACGCACGCTTTTGGCAATTGCCAGGGTCGTCGCGATTTAAGTCATTACATTCCAAACTACCTTGGTGGTTGGGTCAGCTCGGGGGCGGCAGGAGTACAGGCCACTGCCAGCATGACGATCAATTCGGTGGTCAGCGGCCAGTCCTTGACAGGTCTCACGATTGGCGGCGTCGACGTTGTCGGTGGACAAAGTTTTCTTGCCGGCGTAGCCAGTACCACGACGACGATTGCGAGCGCCGTTTGCA
>JANYAW010000143.1 GCA_025361105.1 Rhodocyclaceae bacterium
AAGCCCTGAAAACAAAGGGATTGAGACACAACTCCGGGGGACAGCTGAGCTGTCAGCTCAGGTCAGCAAGAAGCCCTGAAAACAAAGGGATTGAGACCTCACCCGCCCGCCGCAGTTCCCGCATGTTCCGAGTCAGCAAGAAGCCCTGAAAACAAAGTAATCTAGCGCAATGAATACTGCGCTAAAGCTTGCCAATTCACTGAGTGTTTTGAAACCATTAAAAGCAAAACAAAACGGTGTTGTTGCGGCTGGCGACATAAAAGATAAGCATCGCCTGCGCCTGATTGAAGCAGGTTATTTGCGCCCTGTGATTAAAGGCTGGTATGTGTGCACCACTCCTGACGATGGCGACGACACGGCGACCTGGCATCGTTATTTTTGGCCGTTTGTCGCGGGGTATTTGAATAAACGCTTTGGCCGCGATTATTGTCTGAGTGCTGAATCATCGTTGTTACTCCACACGCGCAGCGTGGAGATTCCCCCGCAGGTGACAGTGATGACGATTCGTGGTGGCACTTCGATCATCGCTTTGCCTGCGAACACTTCAATCAAAACTTACATCGATCCAAAAATGGCGACACGATCGCGTGTTGATGTGCGGGGCATTCAGGCTTATTCGGTTGCGCAAACACTTTGCCGTCTGGGTCCGCTCGCGTTTTCACGATGCGCCATTGAAGTCAATATGGCTTTGGGTCTGGTTCGCGAACCACGCGAACTGCTGGCAGTGTTATTGGCCAATGAAGGCATGCCGGTGGCTGCTGCACGCATCGCACAGGCGCTTGCTGCGGTCGGCCGTGATCAGGATGCCAGACAAATTATTGCAACGATGCGCGATGCGAATTTCACCGTTCGCGCTGCGCAAGGGTAGAGACAACCTTTCATTTTCTATCTTTGTCACACGTTCACCTCCGGCTCTGACGGCAAGCTTGCCGTTTACCTCAAGCCGGAATGTGCGCGCAATACTGCGTACATGGCATCCGCACTCCCCACTCATCGCACTTTGTATCTCGTCTGCTACGACGTGAGCTGCCCGCGCCGTTTGCATCGCGTGCATAAGTATTTGCTGGGCTTCAAGGTCGGTGGGCAAAAGTCATTTTTTGAATGCTGGTTCACACCGGCGGAACTGCGCAAGGCGCAAGCGGAGCTTGCCGCGCTGATCGAATCCAGCGAGGACCGTGTGCATATTTTTCAGCTTGATCCGCGCATGACGATGGAAGGCTTGGGGCTTGCCGTTGCGCCTGCGCCGGTTTCTGCGCCGTTCATGGTGCTCTGAGTGATGAGGGAAGTTAATCATGACTAGCCTTTATGTCGACCGCCGTGGCGTGCATTTGAAAGCTGATGGCGAAGCGCTGGTGTTTTACGAGAACGATTCTCGCTGCGGCACGGTACCACTCGCCCCGCTCTCGCGCGTGTTTTTGCGTGGCGATGTGACGCTCAACGCGTCGCTCCTGGGCAAGCTGGGCGAGCGCGGCATTGGCGTGGTGGTGCTTTCGGGCCGCAAGGGCGTGCCAACACTATTGATGGGGCAACCGCATAACGACGCGGCGCGGCGCGTGGCGCAATATCGTTTGTCGCTTGATGCTAACTATTGTTTGCGCTTTGCTCGGGCGATTGTCGAAGCCAAAATTTTGGCGCAATACGCACTAATTGAAGAATTGCGTGAAGACAATCCGATGGTGCGATATGTGTTGAGCGTGAGCTTGCGGCGTTTGGAAAACTGCCGCGCGCAAGTTGATGCGCAAGCCAGTATCGCCGCTCTGCGCGGACTGGAAGGCGCGGCGGCAGCGGCTTATTTTGAAGCTTACAAAGAATTGTTTGCCGAGCGACTGAACTTCACCGCGCGCAACCGCAGACCACCGCGCGACCCAGTGAATGCGGTGCTCTCGTTGACCTACACGCTACTGCATGCCGAAGCCGTGCTGGTGCTGCACGGCGCCGGGCTGGATCCATTCATCGGCTTTTATCACGCGCTGGATTTTGGCCGTGAATCCTTGGCCTGCGATGTGGTCGAAACTTTGCGCCCGGTGGCCGATAGATTTGTTTTTGATTTATTTCGCCGCGAAATTTTGCGCGCCGAAGATTTCACCACCACAGACGGCGCATGCATGTTGGGCAAAGCGGGTCGTGCGCGGTTTTACAGCGAGTGGGAAAGTGCCGCAGAAGGCTTGCGACGTGGACTGGATGAGGCAGTGACCGATGTAATCGATGTGGTGGGTAGCACAAAGCCACCGGCCGCAGATGAGCGCAGCAAGTTCGATGCATTTTCACCAGTTGGTGCTGACGACACGCCGCCCCTGTCAACCATGCCGTTAGATGTCGCCGATGATGCGGGAGATGCGTTTTGAGCGCCTGGGTTATCGGTTATGACATTGCCAATCCGCGTCGCCTCGGCAAGGTGTATCGCCGCATGTGCGCTCACGCCACGCCGCTGGAATACAGCGTATTTTTGTTTATCGGCACGGCTCATGGCAAAGAGAAATGTTTGGCTGACATCAGCCAATTGATCGACGTAAAGCACGACGATATTCGCTGCTACCCGTTGCCGGTGCGAGGATTTCAATCGCGTCTCGGGCGCGCCGGCATGCCCGCCGGGATTCAATGGACAGGCTTGCCGGCAAGGCTGATATGACGATATTTTTAGTTTCACGACACCTCGGCGCGCTTGAATGGGTAGCGCGCAAGGGTATTGCGGTTGATGTGCAGCTCACGCATTTGGATATTGAGCGAGTTGGTGCTGGCGACACGCTGTTAGGCACTCTGCCCGTGCAAATTGCCGCAGAGGTTTGCGCGCGCGGCGCACGCTACTTTCATCTCAGCATAGAAATGCCAGAATCATGGCGTGATCGAGAACTCAGCGCCGATGATTTGGATGCATGTGGCGCGAAATTGGAGGATTTTTTTGTGGAGAAACGCGGATGAAAACGACCTTGATTACTTTCCTTGGGAAAGTTCCAGCAAGCCGAGGAAGCAGCTATCAAAAGACCAGCTATGACTTCGGCAACACACAGCGCGAGTCCGCATTTTTTGGCTCTGCATTGGCAGATGAAATGCGAGCCGATGTATTACGCGTACTAGGAACGGCTGGCAGCATGTGGGACGTGCTAGCGCTCGAATTGCACGAACATACTGACGAAGCACTAGAGCAGGCAGTCAAAAGTGATTCCGTTACTCAGCCCATTCTTGATGCGTTGGAAATTGCCTTGAATTCAAACGGCAAGCGTCACTATCAACTTCGTCTCATCCCCTACGGCTACGACGAGGATGCGCAAGTAAAAACCATGGAAAGTATGGCGAGTGGATTTCAGCGCGATGACATAGTGTCGATAGACATCACGCATGGCCTGCGCCATTTGCCCATGCTCGGATTGCTTTCGGCGTTTTATTTGCAGGCGGTTGTCCGAGCCACCGTAGCAAGTGTTTATTACGCGGCTTTTGATCTTGCAGAAAATGGTGTTACGCCGGTGGTAAAGCTTAATGGGCTACTTCGTATTTATGAATGGCTGCGCGGCATGGAGCAATTCAACAAGGATGGCGACTACGGTGCATTTGGTCCGCTGCTAACACGCGAGGGATTACCGGGGAAATTATTGACAGATGCGGCCTATCTTGAGCGAATTAAGAACGCATCGGAGGCGCGGCGCAAATTGGATACGTTTGCGGCAAATACCAAACAGCCGACGACGGCGACGGGTGCCATGTTCTTGCCAGAGCTCACGAAGCGCATTGCTTGGCGCAATGGAAGGATGCAATCTGAATGGGAGGCATCGCTGGCGCGTGAATACTTACAGCGACGCGACTATGTGCGTGCCGCAGAATTTGCCTATGAGTCACTGGTAACCGAGCAGGTTGAAAAAACAGGCGGCGATGACAATAATTTCGATTTACGACATTCTGCGGACGAGACCTTATTTGAAATCGCTAAGAGAGAATACAAAGGTGGCAAACACAACGAATTCTGGCTACTCAAAAATTTACGCAACACGCTGGCTCACGGCACACGTTCAGATTCATCAGAGGTTTCGGCTTTAACTGCTGATGAAACTCGCCTCAGCACTTGGCTCAAGAGCGCATTTGAAAAACTGCTGCCCAAATGACACCCACTAACTTCCCTCGCCGCATCCTGCTTTGCGTTACCGGCCTCACGCCGCAAATCGTTACTGAGACGCTTTATGCCATTGCTGTGCGAAATGGCGGCGTTTCACCAGCACCAACTGGTGAAACGCATGCAATGGCGACAATGGCATTGGCTTTCATTCCCACCGAAATTCACATTGTCACGACCAGTGAGGGTGCGGATCGGGCGCGTCTCGCCTTGCTTGACTTGGTGAGCGGCGAATTCCATAAGCTGTGTCGCGACTATGGTTTAACCAATATTGATTTCTCGACAAAGAATATCCACACGATTCCTGATGCCAATGGCAAACCGCTGAGTGATATCCGCACGCCCGAAGACAACGCGCGAGCAGCGGATTACTTGCTTGCCCTTGTCCGCAAATTTTGCGATGACGACAGCGTTGCCTTGCACGTGTCGATTGCCGGTGGCCGCAAAACGATGGGGTTTTTCTTGGGTTATGCGCTGTCTTTGGTTGGTCGCACGCAAGATCGTTTGTCGCATGTACTGGTCTCGGAACCGTTTGAAGCGCTGACAGATTTTTACTTTCCACCCAAGACCCCGCGTGTCCTACATACGCGAGATGGCAAACCGGTGCACACGGCGGATGCACAAATCACACTGGCCGAAATCCCTTTCGTTCGTCTGCGTCATGGCATGCCTGACAAATTGCAGCGCGGCCAAGCCAGCTTCGGTGATGCAGTATTTGCGGTACAACAAAACCTCAGTCCGATTAGCGTGGTATTCGATTTGCCGAATAAAACCGTGCATTGCGGCGGACGGCTAGTGGCGATGCCGCCGAAAGTTTTGGCCTGGTTTGCCTGGTGGGCGCTGCTGCGCAAAAGGGATTTTGGTAGCGCCGGTCGTGTGACGTGGAGCGGTGCTAGCGAATACCTTCCCGATTTTCTGCGCGCCTATGAATCTGTTGTAGGCGCTGACTCTCCCAATCTTGCCAAGGCAAAGAAAATCTTTGCCTTGGCTGATGGCATGGAACAGGAGTTTTTTCAGACCACCAATTCCAAATTGGAAAAAATGCTGGAGGCCGCTTTGGGATTGGGTAGTCGTCCTTACTTGCTTTCATCATCAGGCCGACGACCGAATACCTTGCGTGGTCTCACTGTGCCCCCAGAAACCATCTCCTTGTCGCCAAACCGTAAAGCGCGTTGAGTATTTGGTTGATGCTGGAATGTTGGTAAAGTAACTTGTATCAATATTTCGCGTACCGAGAAATCACCATGACCATCAACACCGAAAAACTCACTGAGCTTCACCGCAAGAATATGGAAACCGCGACGCGCCTGGCGCAGCTTTCGGTCGACCACTCACAGCGGGTCATGGCGCTGCAGGCCGCACTCGCCAAATCGCTTTATGCCGCCAGCGTCAAGAGCGTCAAGGCACAGGCCAAGGTGAAAAATCCGCAGGACCTGCTGCGTTTGCAAACCGACTACGCCCGCGACACCACGCAACGCGTGGTCGATATGGCGAAACAGGTAGCCGAAGTTGGCAATACCGCGCGGGCGGATTTTTCGCAAGTGCTGGCCGAGCAGTTGGTCAGCGGCAAGGAAGAATTGACCAACAGTTTGCAAAGTTTCATGGCCTATCTGCCCAAACGAATTCCCAATCTTTCAGCAGCCATCGAACAAGCCATGGCCGCAGCGAACTCGGCCTTTGAGCAAGTCAGCAAGCTGTCAGCAGCAGCGACCGGCGGCGACAAGAAGGCGGCGGACAAACCGAAGCGGGCGAAGACACGCTCTGCACCGTAACCGATGTGGTACGCCAGCCTCGCGATGCACTCAGCAAAATCACTTCTACTGGCCATCGCCTTTCTTTTGCCCGCGTAGCCTAAATCAGTTCAGGTCAGCAACTGCGACCTCACGATTCTCGCGCCGTGGAATAATGATGCATGGAATTTGAAAACGATGCAGCTAAGGCCGCAATTAACCTCAAGAAGCACAAAGTCAGCTTCGAAGAAGCGGCCTCGGTCTTTGGTG
>JANYAW010000154.1 GCA_025361105.1 Rhodocyclaceae bacterium
TGTTGAAGGACTTTATCGAGCCGATGGAACTTACCCGCTATCGAGTAGCAAAACAGGCCGGAATGCAGCAACGTCGCATCGATGAAATATGCGCCCGCAATCGTAGCGTCACGGCAGACACTGCCTTGCGCCTCGCCCGTCTTTTTGGTGTAGATGCAGCGTTCTGGATGAACCTGCAAGCGCAATACGATTTGGAAGTTTGCGGTAAAGAGTCAAGCAAGCGGATCGAGGCAGAGGTGATGCCATTTGAATTGACTGCTGCCTGATTGCTCTCATGCAAGACGACTTGCTACGATCGACGAAGACCGAGATCACAGCGACACAGCGACTTGTCGCGATTGCCTGAAAACCGCCAAACAGTGATCCCATTTTCGCGATGCAACCTATTTCCTTGAGCTACTCGATCTCGGCTCCCGACACGCTCGCCATAGACGGTTTTCCCGATGCAGTCTGGGTTGGTGCTCTAAACGGGGAAGATTCGCAACGATTGTCCGACCTCGCACTGCACAATTGTGACCTTGCATTTGCACGTGAGTGTTTAGATTGTCTCGTAGGCGTAACAACTGAACCAATCCGTAGCGCACTTTGGCATTCCGCCATCGTCAATTGTATGAAGTGTTTTGGACGATCAAAATCACGGTTCAAGTTGAATCCAAGTGTTGTTTTTCAGGGTGACCCTGACGCGATGGAGGTGTTCTCGTTTTTCAAGGCCCTGCGGGACAAACACTATGTCCATGACGAAAACGCTGCAATACAGGCAATACCAGTAGCTGTTGTCAATAGACTCAACGCTTCTCCAAAAATTGCTCAGATTACGAACGTAGTGATCCGCGGCGACTTCATTGGCACTGAGAATTTTCAGAACTTGACACGCCTAGTCGCCGAAACGCAGGCTTGGGTTGATCGCGAGCACGACAACATCGCTGATCAAATCAAGTTACGCATGGAGGCAATGAGTCACAGTGATCTATTAGCTCTGCCAAAGCCTGAATATAGAAAGGCGGAGACCAATAATATTGCTGTGACTCGGGCTAGCCTCTAGATAGCGAGTCGTCAAGCGATTGAATTGGACTTGCTTCATGTGACCAGCAATCTTAGAACCAAGGCGTCCCGAAGACAACGCCTCATCAAATGAGGACTTGACTGAAAGAGACTCTGACCTGACTGGCAATTTCCGAACCGAAGTGATGTAGAGATAATAGCTCCTCACCTGAGGAGTGAGCATGAAGAAGACCCGCTACAGTGAAGAGCAGATTGCTCGGATATTGCGTCAAACGGAATGGCGTAAGCGAGGCGTCAATCTACGCTTGGCGCAAGCGATTTAGGCGTGTTTCGTGACGACTAAATTTGGGTCACGTTTGCAGCGGTTGGAGAACCGCGCGGAAATGTGGCCTCAGACATGCTCGTCAGATTTCCATCCAAAAGGGCGGATGGTCAGGGATCAATTTTGGCTACATGGTGGCCACATGGAGGAAAAATGAGAAAGGGCTAGACGGTTAAAAAACCCGCTAGCCCTTGGTGTATATGGTGCTGTTGGCCGGAATCGAACTGGCGACCTACTGATTACGAATCAGTTGCTCTACCAACTGAGCTACAACAGCATGCGTTTGGGTGCGTTTTGGTATTTGCAGCCCGATTGCAGGGCGCGAATTATAACGAAGAAGGGGTGTCTTAGGGCTTGCGCACGAGGTTCACTTTGCGCGCGAGTTCTTGCAGTTCGGCGGCAGACATCTCATCGTTGGTGCGGTCTTTGAGCATCAGCCAAAGTAGCGCACCGTTAATCATGATGAGGGCGATTTCCAAGTACAAAATCGGGGTCACGATTTGTCGATGGGAATTGTCGCCGAAGACGAAGAAAAATCCTTCCAGCGATGGAATGGTTGCCTTGGTGATGGCCATTGAATTCTCGAACGGCGGAAACAACAACATGATGATGAGATTGAATGAGATCGCTGCCAACAAATAGCGCTGATTTCGATTGCCGCCGATGGCCACTGGCTGCCCCGACAACGTGCGCGATACCAGCAAGGCGACGCTGGCGTTGATAAGCACGACGATGATTTCGAGATTCAGAAAATTCTTGTTGAGCAGCAGGTTTTCATTCGCACTAAAGTAGAAATGAAAGCCGCTGAAGGTGGCAACGCCATCACGCGCCAGCGCGATGTAATCGTAGGGCGGGAAAAGCAACAGCACGGCCAGATTGATGACCGTGATTAACATTGCCAGTTGTTGTTTGCGGTTCATTCCGAATTGATCCAGTGTCGAGCATGTTTGCAGATGGCATAAGCTTACGAGAGATGCCGAATTGACGCAATGCTGTGTAAACTTGCGTTGCCGCTCGTAATGCTTGCTCACACTGCTACTCACTTTGGACATGCCATGAAAAAACTACTTTTGCTGTTCTGTTCGCTGCTCGCCACGACTGCGCCAGCACAGGAGATAGTCTTGCGGCACGCACTTGGTGGTGGCAAGCTCGACACGCTGGCGACCATCGTGCTGCGCTTTAACGATGCGCAAAAAGGCAAAGGCAAAGTGATATTGCAAGCCGCGTCGGCCGACAATGAGCATCCAGGGCGGGTGCATCTGGGCTTTCTGGATGTAGCTGACAGCATGGCGTTTTTTGGCACGCTGCCGCGTTTTATTCCACTGCACCAAATGATGAAGGAAAACGGCCAAGCGCTCACCGCCGCCGAATTTTTACCGCAGGTTGCGGATGCGGTAGATGATGCCAGCGGACGACTGCAAGCCTTGCCGCTGGGCTTGAGTTTTCCGGTATTGTTTTTGAATCGGACTTGGCTGGCAAAGACTGGCAAAACTGCGCCGATTGAACCGCATAGCTGGGCAGAATTACAAGAACTGGCGGGCGATCTGCGCACCAGTGGCAGCACTTGTCCGTTGACCAGTTCGAATTTCAGCTGGATTCATGTTGAGAATTTGGCCGCGCAACACGGCCAGCCGATATTGCCGACCCCGATGAACAAACGCGACGCGGCGATGTTTCGGGTGAATGGTTTGGTGAACGTAAAACATCTGGCGTTGTTGGCGACGTGGCAACGCAGCCGTTACTTTATTTATTCGGGTGCGGGACGCGAAGCAGACGCGAGATTCCTGAGCGGCGAATGCGCGATGCTCACCGGCGAATCATCGTTGTTCGGCGAAATTTTGCGCCGTGGCGTTGATGCTGCGATAGTGCCCTTACCGACTTACGATGATATGAGCGAAGCACGACCCAGCGACCTGTTGCCCGATGGCAGTGCGCTATGGGTTTTGGCGGGAGGCAAGAAACCTGAATATCAATTGATGGCGCGCTTCGTGCGATTTTTGATGCAGCCGGATGTGCAACGCGAGTGGGTCAAGGGCACGACTTTTTTGCCTATGAGCGTTGCCGGCCTGAAGGTTTTGCAAGACTCCAACAACATTCCCGCATCACAAAAAGACGCTCTGATAAAGCGCTTATCAGCACCCAAAAGAGCCAGTGAGCGTCTGCGGGTGGGCAGCACGCGCGAACGTTTGCGAGGAATTTTTGGCGAAGAAGTTCAATTTGTCTGGAGCGAAAAATATCCTGCTAAGCAAGCGCTGGATGAGACATCGCAACGGGCCAATGCGGTATCGCCGGAGAGCGCGACATCATCGCCAAGCTCCCCAAAAAAGAGCAAGTAGAAGGCCAAAACATGCACTATCCACGCATCATTGCGCACCGCTGTGGCGGTGCCCTGGCACCAGAGAACTCGCTCGCAGGCCTTGATATTGCCGCGCGCCTGGGCTGCCGTGGCGTGGAGTTCGATGTAATGCTATCCGGCGATGGCGTCCCGTTCTTGATGCATGACGAAACGCTGGAGCGCACGACAACGGGAAGCGGCCGCGTGGCGGATTTGACTATTGCGGAAATTCAGCGATTTGATGCAGGTGGCAAGTTTCACAAGGCATACGGCGGCGAAGCAGGGAATTCGCAAAGCACTGCTAAGCGCCTGCGTAGCGGGTCGGTTGTGCAAAGCCGGCACTCCACACCACCTCCAACTCTCG
>JANYAW010000167.1 GCA_025361105.1 Rhodocyclaceae bacterium
AGGGATGGCTGGGCACGCGCAGGCCGATGGTCTTTCTTTTTGGATGCAGCACACGCCGCGGGAGTTCCTTGCTGCCTTGCAGGATCAGGGTATAGGCACCCGGCGTAATGGCTTTGAGCAAGCGATATTGGCTGTTATCGACGCGTGCGTAGGTGGCGATTTCGGACAAGTCGCGACACATCAAGGTGAAGTGGTGGCGCTCATCGACACCGCGAATCCGCCGGATACGATCCAGCAAGGGTGCGTAGCCAGTGACGCCCGCCAGCGAATAGGCAGCGTCGGTAGGCATGGCGATGAGGCCGCCACTTCTGGCAATTTCGGCGGCTTGCTTAATCAGGCGCGGCTGTGGATGTTCGGGGTGAAGCTGAAAAAGTTGCGCCATGCAGTTGGGTGCTCAGTGTCGTAACTCAGTGTCGTAACTCGGAACCAGAAATCGGCGTCAAAACCGTCCACACCGGGGTGAGCTGTTCTGGCAAATCCGGCAACTTGCCTAGGTCCACACGGCTCTCGCCAACGCCATGAAAGTCGGATGCGCGCGAGGCGAGGAAGCCGTACTCGGTCGCCATTCTGGCGTATTCGCGTACTTCGTCATCGTGATGCGAGCCGGACAAAACCTCTATGCCCTGCCCGCCCAGCGCTTTGAACTCGGTGAACAACTTGCGGCGCTCGCCGGATGTCAGGCGGTAGCGCCCCGGATGCGCAATCACCGCCACGCCACCCGCGCCGACTATCCAGTTCACCGCATCTTTGAGCGTCGCCCAGGTGTGTTCAACATAGCCGGGCTTGCCTTTGGCCAGCCAATAATCGAATACCGATTTGACATCTTTGGCATGGCCGCTCTCGACAATGAAACGGGCGAAATGGGAACGACTAACCAGCGCCGGATTGCCGACGAATTTCAGTGCGCCTTCATAGGCGCCGTGTATGCCGGCTTTGTCCAGCTCGGCCGCCATGCGCATGGCGCGCGAATCACGACCACTGCGCACAGCGTGCAATCCGGCAAGCAATTCTGCGTTGTCGGGATCAATGCCCAGACCAATGATGTGCACCGTCTGATCGTCGCCCCATGAAATCGAAATCTCGACGCCATTCACAAACGGTACGCCCAACTCGATGGCCATTGCCCGCGCCTCGGCCAGTCCTCCCGTTTCATCATGATCGGTGAGTGCCAACAATTCAACGCCGTTGGTATGCGCGCGGCGCACTACATCGGCGGGTGCCATCAAGCCATCGGAAACGGTGGAGTGGCAATGCAGGTCTGCGTTCAGCGCTCTCATCGCAACATAAACTCCTCTATCAACGCGGCCACACGTTCAGGTTCATCGTGTTGCATGTTGTGGCCGCTGTTCTCCAGCATGACTTCTTCGATACCGTGAAAGCATTCCACGCGGCGACGATATTCCGGCGCGTCCTTGCCAAAAAACCGGCTGAATAAAAAAGAATGCGCGCCGGTAATCATCAGCACCGGCGCGGTGATTTTTCGCCAGGTCGCCATGTATTCCTCAACCTTATACAAATTCGGGCTGTCCCAGCGATGATGCACATCCGCCGCCAGACCTACCGTGCCGTCGGCCTTCACTTCGCCCAAATTCTTTGACATGAAAGCGGCGCGCTCGTCGCTCAGGCGCGGATTGTCGCGCTGTAGTCGAACGGCGAATTCCGCGTGCGTCGCATAGGACTTGAACCAAGGCAATTTGCCTTGATCTTTTTCGCGCAGCAGATTCAACCAATTCGCCATCCGTGCCGGCGCCATTTCCGGCGGATGCGGCGGCAGCCCGGTGCCTTCCAGATTCACCAAACGGGTCACGCGCTCCGGACGGACGCCGGCATACAAGCTGACCAGATTGCCACCCAAGCTGTGGCCGACCAATTTCACCGGCGCGGCGGGCGATAAATGCTCAAGCAAGGCATCCAGATCAGCCACGTAATCGGCGAACCAGTAAGTGCTGTTGTTACCCTGCGATTGGCCAAAGCCGCGCAGGTCCGGCGCGACGACGCGCCACTCGTGGGCAAATTCATCGACGACAAATTGCCAGGTCGCCGCGACGTCGCCCCAGCCATGCAGCATGACCAGCAAGGGTGCATCGGGCGCGCCCCAGGTACGCAAGTGAAAGCGGTAATCGCGCAGTGTTACGAATTCGGATTGGCTAGGTTTCATGGCGGCATTTTATCAGTGCGGTTCGCTGACATCACCCCTCTCTCCGACCCTCTCCCGCAAGGGGAGGGGGAGTGGTGAAGTGGTTGCGACTCGTATCGCGTCGTCAAATTAACGGCGTGTTGTCAGCACCAACTGGCTGATATTTTCGAGCACTGCCTACGAATGTTTTGCTCCAAGGTTTTGCTCCCTCTCCCCTCGCGGAAGAGGGCTGTGGAGACGGGGGCAAAAACATCACACAAAAATATGCGATGTGAGCTACCATCGCCGTCGTGCACTAACGGTGCCCGGCAAAAAAATAATTTCATCACCACAACAATATTTTCGCGAGGACACCACGACACCATGGGCACACACATTACCGCGCTGTATGCAGGACTCTGCGGCCTGCTGATTATTTATTTGGCCGTCAACGTTACCGGCTTTCGCAAGCGCGGCGTACGTGCCGGCCACGCGGATTTCGACGCGATGAACGTCGCGATTCGTGCGCATGGCAACGCCGTCGAATACATTCCAATTGCCATGCTGCTGTTGTATATAGCAGAGCAAAGTGGTACCTCAGCAATGTGGTTGCACATCCTCGGCGCTGCCTTTGTGGTGAGTCGTG
>JANYAW010000168.1 GCA_025361105.1 Rhodocyclaceae bacterium
GACATTGCCATGCCCATGATCGGTACCGTTGTTGCCGTTTTGACGCGCGGTTCGGCCAAATTCCGACATCACCACGATGGTCGTATTGTCCAGCTTGGATCCCAGACCTTCCGTTAACGCAAGGATTCCTTCTCCGAGCGGCTTTAGCCGGTTTGCCAATTGACCCGTGGCGGCACCTTGGTTGGCATGCGTGTCCCATCCTCCAAGCGCGATAAACACCAACTGAATGCGGTCATCGTTGCGCATCAGCGTTGCAATACGCTGCACATCAATGGGGAATCCGTTTGGTAGCGGCGCGCCATTGCTGGCTTTGCTCATTTCGTCATCGAGGGAGGACATCACCTCCTGGTGCGCTTGCTGACCCTGCTGGTAGGCGAGCGACATGTCATCTTGACCCTGATATAACTTCCCAAACGCATCGCCAATCGCGGGACGATCCAAAGCTGTCGGTTTGCTGGCTCCCTGACCCGATGCAATAGTGGTGGCTCGCATGCGCCCGCTCAAAATACGCGGCATCACCGGCCCAACGCTGATGGCTCTTGTCGGCGTGATAACTCCGGGTAGCACGCTTATCAGTCGGTTCATCCAACCATCGGTCGTTGATTTTCGTCCAGGCGTGCCTGACTCCATGTAATCCTGCGCATCGAAATGGGAACGCGTTGGATCTGGCGAACCAGCGGCGTGCACGAATCCAAGCTTGCCCCTTGTCCACAACGGTAGCAACGGTGCCAGTGCCGGATGCAGACCAAAATAGCCATCCAGATTCAGGGCACCTCCATCCTGACCTGGGCGTGGTATCGCAATGCTCGAGCGATAACGGTAATAATCCGCATCACCATAAGGCACCACCACATTCAGACCATCAACGGCTCCGCGCAGCAGTAAAACTACCAGCTTGTGTTGTGTTGTCGACTCGCTTGATGTCGCCGCCCAAGCCGAACGGCCGAGCGCTACCGTCCCCGCGCCACCCAAGCTAAGCATTTGAAGAAATGTTCTTCGCATCATGTCTTGCTGCTCCGTCATTAGTGGCGCATAAAATCCGGGCTGCCGAGCATCATCGCCGCTTGCAGTCGCGGCTCGGTACTTGCAATCGTGGCGCTAGTCTGGCTGGATAGCAAGTCATTCAACACTGCCTTCAGACGCTGAACATCCACTGGGATTGGTCGCTCGGTCATCTTGTCATCCTGCATCTGCGCACTATCAGGCGCCTTGCCAGGCGCACTAGTCGATGTCGAGTTCGCCGCGTTCGGATATTTATTCAGACGCCCGGACGCCAACGCCGTTGCAAAATTGATGCGGTGGGAAATAGCTTCTGAATTCAGCCAAGCGTCTTCAGTATTTTTGTAACCATCTGGTGTCTGGCAGCCGTACAGCGGCATCCCAAGTTGCCGCAACGTCCCCATCAGCGGACGATAGGATGCCAATGACACATCAGCCGCACGAACGACCGACACCACGTATCGATAAGGTGTCTTAAATTTCTTGCCGTAAGTCGCTGAGTCCCAAAATTCGGGGCTTTGAAACAATGCCTGCAACACGATTCGAATATCGCCATCACTGTCTTTGAAACGCTGTGTCAGTCGATCCACCAGGATGGGCGAGGGAGTATCGGTAACAAAGTATTGCGCCAGCTGGTAACTGATATGACGCGCCGTAGCTGGTGCCACAGCCAAAACATCCAGCACATGTTCACCCTCTGCTTGCCCCTGAGCGCGCACAGTTTGTCCCATCCAATGCTTGTTGCCCTGGTCGTGTCGCCGATCTACAAAGCGGAATTCGCCATTTCGAGGATCGAAGGTCCAGCCGGTCAAAATGCGCGCCAGTTCCGTTACGTCCGTCTGGGTATAGCCACCATCAACCCCCAAGGTATGCAATTCCATCAGCTCACGGGCGTAGTTTTCGTTTAGTCCACTCGCACCTTGTTGAAAGTTGGCTCTGCCACGCGCCTTAAAACCAGGAGTCGTCGACAACCAGTTGTCAAGATAAAACAGCATGGCCGGATGCTTTGCCGTAGCACCGAGTAAATCGCGATACTTACCGAACACATAGGGACGAATCGCTTCACGTTCATATGCCGCGACAAGCACACGATCAAGACCTTTGCCTTCAAATACGTTGAAGTGATTGAACCAAAAATCGACCATCATTTCTTCTAGTTGACGCGGACTTAATATCGCTCGTGCCAATCGTGCGCTGCCAGCATCCTCAACGACTTCCGTTACAAATTCACGGCGAGCTTCCTTGCCTGATTCGACGTTATTCTTGACGGCGTTTTCGGTATCTCGATATTGCTCAATCAATCGAGCTGACGACTCATTCAATGTTCTTAACGCGCCAAGTTGCTGCTGCAGTGACGGTGGCACGGCAATATTTTGTGGATGCAATTGCTCGTCAATGTAGCGCTCGACACCCATCTGCATGACGCGATCCGCATCGCCGGGCCGTGGGCCGTAAGCGAGACGGTTGAGTACGTGCATGACCTTTTGTTGCGGTGTCAGCTCCCCAGCCTGAATCGTTGATGTCAGGAGGGGTACGAACATTGCCGATAACAGAAAGATTGCACGTTTCATATTTCGTACCCCAGTCGTCACCAGCAAATACTGCGATGCATTGCGACTACTGCCCTATTTTTTTGCTAACCGCATTCTCTTGCTGATTGAGAGTCTTTTGTTCTTGTTTGGTAATGTGGCCACCGTTTTGACTGGCCATTGCACGCTCTTCACGACGAATCTGATGATCTTCTTTTTTTAGCTTCGCCGCCTTTGCCTTGCTCATGTCGCCTTCTTTGACTTCCTGGTTGATGCGCTGATTTTGGTTCTTTAAGCGCGCGTTGACTTCGGCGCGCCGAGGATGCGTTTTCTTCCAATCGGCATCTTGCGCGAATACCGAGCTTGAGCTACTTGCAAAAATCAATGACGCGACTGTGAGTAATGCAACTTGCCTGGATTTGCATGCAAACATAGTTTTCTCCTTAAATTGATCAAGTCCGGCACTCGTCCGGATGGTCAAGTAACGCATCGTAAGGTCGTCTGGACGACTTGCCGATTGTAATGAATCGTTTCAAAGTAACGAAAGCTAGGCATGAGGCACAGTGGCTAACGCACTGCATCCAATTCTTTACGTTCTTTTTGTTGGGTTTCCATCGTCTCCTGCAAATTGACCTGATCCAGTCGGGTGAACGTGAATCCGCGTTGCAGCAAGTGAATCAAACTGGCCGACAAACCTTCGGCAGAATCGGAAGCCGGTTTGTTCATGTGCGCAATGATGACATCGCCGTCTTTGAGGTGGGCTAGACGTTTCTCGATAGAAAGTCGACTGAGCGTTGCGCCCGCGTCGGCATTGACGGAAAAACCGGCAATCTTGTAGCCCATCTTTTCGATCTCCTCGATGGCTTGAATGTCGTATTCCACTGTGGCTCCACGATACCAATGCGGTGCGATGCCGAAGGTTTCGGTGATGGCGCGTGCCCCTTCCAATACTTCACGACGCAGATGAATGAGATCGGGTTCGCCGGGAATGCCATAAACCTTTCGGCCCATGCCAATCACAGCCGGTATGTGATTTTCCCCATGATCTTCGACATCAAACAGATCCAGATGCGCCTTGATTATCGAGACACCGAATGTGTTGTGATCTATCCATTTTTTGGTGGCGAATATCGTTGCCGGAATACGATTACGAATCAAAAATTCGATCAGATCGTCATCGTACTTTCCAGAGCAGGCATCGAGTGTGAGAGCGAGCTTTCTTGTTTCTGTGGATTGAGGGACAAGCTGGTCATGAATTTCAATCGGCACTTGTTGAGCCGATGCAGATAGCGAAAGAAATATCGTTGCGAGAACGAGACGGAACTTGGTCATATAGGCATTATCACCGTGACGCTTACCAACTCCGATAGATCCGGCCGCATTTGGATGCAGGTCACGAAGTTGTTTTGGGTCGCGCTACGAACATCAGTGGCACTAATTGCACTATTAATATCGCCACCAAAATCATCGCACCGCCTAGCCACTGCATGGCGTTCAATTGCTCGTCCAAATAAACCGCGCCAGCAATTGCCGCGACCAGCATTTCACCACTCATCAAAATGGCTGCATCGGATGGCGGCGTATAGCGCTGCGCGACGACTTGCAGCGTGAATGCAATGCCCACCGAAAGTACGCCGGAATAGACAATCGGTCCGACTACGGTGAGTGCCTTCGCTAGCTCGAATGGCTCGGTCGCCAGTCCCCACGCACTGCCCAACAGGCCACAAACGACGAATTGAAAACAGGCGACCACCAACGGCGCCGTCTTGCGATCCGCCGCGCGGCCAATCACCAAAATATGCGCCGCCCAAAACAACGTGCCCGTCATCACCCAAACATCGCCGCTGTTGAATTTGGATAGCTCGCCACCGCCGAGCAACCAAGCACCACCCGTCGAAAGCGCCACCGCTGGCCACAAAGAACCGTGTGGCCGTTTACCCTGAAATACCCACACCAATGCAGGTACGATAGGCACATACAGCGCGGTGAGAAATCCGGCGTTGCTCACGCTCGTTGTCACCATGCCAGTTTGTTGGCACAAAGCGCCGAAAAAAAGTATTGAGCCCAGCCCAAGTCCGATGAACAAATCTGTGCGATCAAAACGAATATTGTGTTTATGCAAGCGTCGCCACTCGGCGAGCGCAAATGGCAGCACGATCAAGGTGCCAATCAGGAAACGAATTCCCGTAAACATCGCCGGCCCCATTGCCGCCATCGCCAGATTTTGCGCGACAAAAGTTGTACCCCAGATGAGGGTAACGATGACGAAAAGGAGATCGGCTTGGAGGCGGGTCATGAGTATTCAGAAATTCGCAACGACTTACGGCGTGTTACCAGCACCAACTGGCAACGCGGAAGGTTTACTCACTGCCTTTGAAGGAGAAGCAATTCACAACGCTCGCGCCAGTGCCCCTTGGCGAGGACAACGAGATCGCACTTATTTCAACTGCCCTGACAAGAACTGCTGCAAACGCTCGCAGCTTGGGTTTTTCAAGACTTCTTTCGGATTGCCCTGCTCCTCAATTAAGCCTTTGTGCAGAAAAATAACGTGGTTTGACACTTCGCGCGCGAAGCCCATTTCGTGAGTCACAACAACCATTGTGCGACCTTCTTCAGCGAGTCGGCGCATGACTTTCAACACTTCGCCTACCAACTCCGGATCAAGTGCCGAAGTCGGCTCGTCAAACAACAACACATCAGGCTCCATTGCCAAGGCACGGGCAATTGCCACACGCTGTTGTTGACCTCCGGAGAGGTGCGCGGGATAGCTGTCCTTGTGCGACCAAATGCCAACGCGCTCAAGGTGCCTTTGCGCGCGCTCCATCGCTTCGGCACGCGAGAGTTTGAGCACGCTGATCGGTGCTTCAATCACGTTTTGCAAGACTGTCATATGCGCCCACAAATTGAAGTGCTGAAACACCATCGCCAATCGGGTGCGTACCAGCTGCAATTGCTTGGCTTCGGGGATCAATGCACCGTGTCCGTCGGGGCGTAATTTGAGTTCTTCGCCGTGCACAAAAATGCGGCCGGCATTGGGGTGCTCAAGGAAATTTATGCAGCGCAAAAACGTACTTTTGCCGGAGCCTGAGGAGCCAATTAGGCTAATCACATCGCCCGCTTCAGCGCGCAGTGACACGCCTTTGAGTACTTCGTTCGCGCCATAGCATTTATGCAAATCTTGAACTTCAAGCTGAATCATCAAATTTCCAATCTTATGCGAACAAACAAATCAGGAACGCGGTCGCAGATGCGCCAGCCAACGCAGTTCGGCGAAGCGGAAAATTCCAACCAGAAAAAATGTCAGCAGCATATAAATAATGCCGGCAAAAATAAACGCCTCAAACGGGGCGAAGTGGCGTGAATACACGTAGCGCGCCGCGCCAGTCAAATCAACCAGCGTAACTGCACTGGCAATCGCCGAGCCTTGCAACATCAATATCACTTCATTGCTATACGTTGGAATTGCGCGACGCAAACCAGCCGGAATTACGATGCGTCGCAACAGCGTGAAATGTGTCATGCCGGTCGCGCGGCCGGCTTCAATTTCACCAATCGGTGTGTTCTTGAATACGCCCGCGAATATTTCTGTGGTGTAGGCCGTGGTGTTGAGCGCAAACGCCAGCCAGGCGCAAAAAAATGGCTCGCGGAAAAGTAGCAGGACAGGATTGCCTTCTTCCCAACCGCGCTGCATCCATTCAAATTGCGACAAGCCGTAATAGATTAAAAGTAATTGCACCAGCATCGGCGTGCCACGAAAGACGTAGGTATAAAAACCGACGGATCGGCTCAGCAAAATTGACGACGAACTGCGCGCCACCGCAAGCGGCAATGCCGCAATGAAACCAGCCAATAATGACAGCAACATCAATTGCAAACTAAGCCAGGTGCCGCGTGCAAAGTCGGGCAGGCTGTCAATGATGATGGCGAAATCGAGCATTTATTACAGCGTCGCGCGCCGAACGCCCATCGAATAATGCCGTTCAAGACGAACGATACCCCAGCCGGATACGGCAGTGAACATCAAATAAATCGCTGCGACAATGGAATAAAAAATAAATGGCTGATGCGTAGTGCGGCCTGCCTGGTCGGCCAGTAAGGTCATATCCGTCAAGCCGATCATCGAAACTATCGCCGTACTTTTGAGCAAGACTTGCCAATTGTTGCCAATACCCGGCAAAGCGTGGCGCAACATTTGCGGGAAAAGTATGCGTTGAAAAACTTGCCAACGATTCATGCCGTAGGCACGCGCAGCTTCCATTTGTCCACTCGGCACCGCCATGAAAGCACCACGAAAAGTCTCAGTGAAATAAGCACCAAAAATAAAACCGATGGTGCTCACACCCGCGACAAACGGATCGAGATCAAACGGCTCGACCTCGAATCGATCAGCGATGTCATTGATGATGAGTTGCCCGCCGTAAAACACCAACAGCATCAAGACCAAATCCGGCATACCACGAATCAAGGTGGTGTAAGTCACTGCCGGAAAACGCAGCCAACGCGAAGTAGCAAGC
>JANYAW010000185.1 GCA_025361105.1 Rhodocyclaceae bacterium
CTGACCAGGTGATGCCCGATGGGACCAGAGCCGCAGGCTTGGAATTGAATCAAGTGCGAGTAAACCAGAGCGCGCGAGTCGGTGAAAAAGCGGGTGCTGAAGCGGCACTGCGTCGCGCCTTCGATGTCGCCAATGCCGCGTTGTGCGCAGAAGCAGTGGGCATCATCGTGACGATGATAGAAATGACCAATGAGTACCTCAAAACACGCAAACAGTTTGGCGTAACGCTTGGCACATTTCAGGCATTGAAACATCGCATGGTAGATATGTTTATCTGGTCGGAAACCGCCCGCTCGGCCACCATGTTGGCGACGGTGCGGATTGCGACGGGTGACATTGCTGCGGGCCATTGGGCTTGCGCAGCGGCGAAAGTTCAAGTCGGCGAGGCGGCACGCTTTGTTGGTCAGCAATCCATACAACTGCACGGCGGTATGGGTGTGACCGAGGAAATGGCAATCAGCCATTATTTCAAACGACTGACCTGTATTGCTGCGATGTTTGGCGATATTGATCATCATTTGGGCGTGGTCAGCGACAAACTGTTGGTGGCATGATGTTGGTTTGAACAGGTCTGGGGAAATCCGTATGGAAAAAATCTGGCTAAAAAGTTATTCGCCCGGCGTTCCCGACGAAATTGATTTATCGTCGATTACTTCCATCGCTGATTTTTTCGAGGATGCGGTGCGTGAATTCGGCGCCCGCCCCGCGTTTATCAGTGGCGCGACTGGTGTTGCGATTAGCTACAACGAGCTTGATGCCCTGTCGCGCAATGTCTCGGCGTATTTTCAATCAGCCATCAAATTGCCCAAGGGCGCACGTGTCGCCTTGATGATGCCGAATTTGTTGCAATACCCAATCTGCTTGTTTGGCTTGTTACGTGCGGGCTATGTGGTGGCGAATGTGAATCCGCTTTACACGCCGCGCGAATTGGAACATCAGTTAAAAGATTCCGGCGCTGACGCGATCATTGTGCTCGAGCAATTTGCGCATACGGTAGAGAAGGTGATTGCCAAAACACTGGTCAAACATGTGGTGGTGACCGGTGTCGCCGACATGATGCCGTTTGCCAAACGCATCATCGGCAATTTCATGATTCGTTCCATCAAAAAAATGGTGCCGGCCTATTTCTTGCCGGGCAATGTTGCATTTCGTACGATGATGTCGCAAGGCGCTGCTGCTTCCTTTAACAAGGTCACTATCGCTTCTGGCGACTTGGCATTTTTACAATACACCGGCGGAACCACCGGCGTCTCCAAAGGCGCAATGCTGACTCACATGAATGTCTTGGCAAACGTCAAGCAAGGCTCAGCATGGACCAGTCCTTTTCTTGATCGCAACGAATCACTGGTGACGGTGACCGCGATTCCGCTGTATCACATCTTTGCGTTGGGCATGGCGATCAATTTTGTGGGACTAGGCGGCACCAATGTCCTGGTTGCCGATCCGCGTAACACGGCAGCGTTCGTCGCAATTTTGGCCAAATATAAATTCGTTTCCTTACCCGCAGTGAATACTTTGTTCAATGCCTTAATCAATGATGCGAACTTCAGCAAAATCGATTTCAGCAAATGCCGTTTCGCCATCGGCGGCGGCACGGCGGTGCAGCGTGCAGTGGCCGACAAATGGCAGGTGATTACCCATTCTCCGTTGTGTGAAGGCTACGGACTCACCGAATGTTCGCCCTCGGTGACGCTCAACCCACTCGACTTGACCGAGTTCAGCGGCTCCATCGGCCTGCCATTACCGTCTACGGAATTGTCGCTGCGCGATCCAGATGGCAAGGAAGTCACGCTCGGAGCGTCGGGCGAATTGTGTGTGCGCGGACCGCAAGTGATGAAGGGTTATTGGAATCGTCCGCAAGAAACGGCGGACGTGATGACGGCCGATGGCTTCTTGCGCACCGGCGATATTGCGACAGTGGATGAGCGCGGATTTTTCCGTATTGTCGATCGGCTCAAGGACATGATTTTGGTCTCCGGCTTCAACGTGTTTCCCAACGAAATCGAAGAAGTTATCATGATGCATCCCGGCGTATTTGAAGTCGCGGTGGTCGGCAAACCCGACACCAAGACCGGCGAAGCGATCAAGGTATTTGCGGTGAAAAAAGACCCATCGCTGACGGCGGAAAGCATCATTGAACATTGCCGCAAGGAACTCACAGGCTACAAAGTACCAAGGCAGGTTGAATTTTTGGACGAACTACCCAAGAGCAATGTGGGCAAAATTTTGCGCCGCGAATTGCGCGACAGAGCATAGCGTCATTCGACGGCGTATCGTCAGCACCAACTGATATAACAGGAGTTAACATGACCGATTTAGTCGTTCGCCGTCTGCTGATTGACCTTGAGACGCCGTTCGCTCTGCGCTGGAATGGTGGTGATGCCTTTCGCTCGGCCTTGTTCAATGCGCTGTCGATGAGCTTTCCGGTGGGAGAGCAATTTTTTATCGATTCCGTGCGTGCCGGTCTGAAGACTTTGCCCGATGCCAAGCGGGAACCCTTCGAGCACGAAGTGCAAGGCTTTGTTGCACAGGAGGCTACACACCGGCGTATCCATGCGATGTTCAATTCACAGCTCGACAAACTCGGTTGCAACAATACCTGGGAGATTCGCTCTGCAGCACGCATCAAGGCCAACGCTTTTCGCGGCGTGCATTTTCAGGTGGGCAGTACAGCGGCTGTGGAGCATTTCACGGCGATTTTGTCGGCATGGATATTTCGTCATCCGGAAATATTTGAAGGTGCCGAGCCGCGATTGGTGACGCTTTGGCAATGGCATGCCGCCGAAGAAGCCGAGCACCGTAGCACGGCGTTTGACATGTTCCGCGCCATGGATGGCACCGAAGAAGTCAGACGCGCTGTGTTCCGCGTCATCACCACTATTTTCCTGAGCAATCTGGCTCGCCAGACCCTGCGCAATTTGTGGGATGACGGCAGCTTGTTCAAGTGGTCAACCTGGCGCAGCGCAGTGCATGTGTTGTTTGCCAAAGATGGCATGGTGCGTGGCAATGTCGGTGTGTGGCGTGAATATCTGGATGCGGATTTTCATCCGACCAAGCAAGCTGCGCCGCACGCAATTCCGTGGCTGCAAGCGAACGCCAGTGCGTATTCCGTGGTGGGGACTTAGGCTCGATTTGAGTTTTTGATTTTCGCCGGTTGGTGCTGGTAATACGCCGTCAATAAGTGCGTGGATTCGAGGAGCTAAGACAGAATGACGCTGAAAAAAATCTTGAGCATTTCCCTCGGCCTCATCGTTGCATCAGCCACGATGCTCTACCTCAATCGCATCTACATCCTGACCCACATCACCGGTTGGCAGACCGACTTCAAACATCCGCGTGAAGCCAATCATCCTGTGCCGTGGCTTGTTGGCCCAACCGCCGCTGCCGCGACGACATCGGCCGAACGACCGCCGAACATT
>JANYAW010000190.1 GCA_025361105.1 Rhodocyclaceae bacterium
TCGGTGGCTGTGTGGCAAGCCAGGAAGGCGCGAATATCATTCGCCGTGCGCCCTATGTCGATGTGGTTTTCGGCCCGCAAACCTTACATCGTTTGCCTCAGCTTATTGCGGCGCGGCGCGAAACCGGCAAATCGCAGTTGGATATTTCTTTCCCTGAAATCGAGAAATTTGACGCGCTGCCGCCCGCGCGCGTTGAAGGCAGTTCGGCCTTTATTTCCATCATGGAAGGTTGCTCGAAATATTGCACATTTTGCGTCGTGCCCTATACGCGCGGCGAGGAAGTTTCGCGACCGCTTGATGATGTGCTGCGCGAGGCCGCCGGATTAACCAAACAAGGCGTGCGAGAAATCACTTTACTGGGGCAAAACGTCAACGCCTATCAAGGCAGTTTTGGTGATGATGGCGACGGTCGTGCCGATTTGGCTTATCTGATTGAAACACTGGCCGCGATGGATGACATCGGGCGCATTCGCTATACCACTTCGCATCCGCGAGAAGTCACGGCCCGCCTAATCGAAACCCATCGCACGGTGCCCAAACTCGCCGCGCATTTGCATCTGCCGGTGCAAGCCGGATCGGATCGGATTCTTGCGGCGATGAAGCGGGGCTACACGACGCTCGAATACAAATCGCTGGTGAAAAAATTGCGCGCCGCGCGTCCCGATTTGTCGCTGACATCGGATTTCATTGTCGGCTTCCCCGGTGAAACCGAAGCCGAATTTGAAAAGACCATGCGCTTGATTGAAGACATCGGGTTCGACCAAAGCTTCTCGTTTCTGTACAGTCCACGCCCAGGCACACCAGCGGCGGATTTGGCTGACGACACGCCGCAAGACGTGAAAATGAAACGCCTGATACGTTTGCAAAAGCATATCGAAGCACATGCATTGAAACTTAGCGAAGCGATGGTGGGCAGCGTGCAGCGTGTGCTGATTGAAGGCCGAGCAAAAAAAGATGCTACTGAGCTTGCGGCGCGCACAGGTAACAACCGCGTCGTTAACTTTGCCGGCAATGCCCGTCTGATTGGGCATTTTGTTGACGTAAAAATTACCAAGGCGCTGCCACACAGTTTGCGGGGTGAAATTGTTTTTGCTGACGCTGAAACTGGTGACAAAACATCGGCGTTAAGCGCATGAGCCATAGCGCGGCGATCCGCCACCTTGATGTTTCGCTGTTGCCGCCAGACAACTTGCGGCTACAAAATCTTTGCGGACCTTTGGACGAAAATCTGCGGCAGATTGAAACGGCTTTTGATATCAGCATTTCGCGTCGTGGCGAACATTGCCGCATCAGTGGCGAGCCTGCCCAAACTCGGCTTGCTAGCCAAGCACTGACGCATTTTTATGCGCTGGCCGCCGATGCCTTGCCGCTTGAAACAATCCAGCTTGATCTGGTCGAATTGGCGCGCAAAAGCACCTGTGCCAAAGGTGATGAAGCGTTATCGGTGGGCAATGTCGATCTGCACACGCGCAAGCATGGTCTGCATGGACGCACGCCAAATCAAGTGAATTATCTGCAACAAATTCAGGCGCACGACATCACGTTTGGCGTCGGGCCGGCAGGCACCGGCAAAACTTACCTAGCCGTCGCTGCCGCCGTCGATGCCTTTGAGCGCGAGCTAGTGAGTCGGATAGTGCTGGTGCGTCCGGCGGTGGAAGCGGGCGAGCGCTTGGGATTCTTGCCCGGCGATTTGGCGCAAAAAGTTGACCCGTATTTGCGCCCGCTTTATGACGCTTTGTACGAATTGATGGGCTTTGAAAAAGTCACCAAATTATTTGAGAAACAGTGCATAGAAATTGCGCCGCTGGCCTACATGCGCGGGCGCACGCTAAGCAATGCCTTCATCATTTTGGATGAAGCCCAAAACACCACGCCTGAGCAAATGAAAATGTTTTTGACCCGCATCGGTATCGGCGCAAAAGCAGTAATTACCGGTGATGTGACACAGGTCGATTTACCGCGCGGCCATCGCTCTGGCTTGATCGAAGCGCGGCAGATTTTGCTTGGCGTGCGCGGTCTGGCTTTCGTTGATTTCAATGCCTCGGATGTCGTCCGTCATCCGCTGGTCGCACGCATTGTCGAAGCTTATGAGCAACATGGTCACATCAAGCGCTAGCTCGTCACGGCGGCTTCCGCCGCTAAGTTTGAGTGTCCAATACGCGAGCGAGGTGACCCATGTTCCGACCAAGTTACCAAGCCGCAGCGAAGTGCGCCGATGGGTGCGTGCGACTTGTGCCACTGCGGCAACCATCACGATACGCTTTGTCGACGAATTGGAGGCGCGCAGTTTGAATCAAACTTATCGCGGTAAAGACTACGCGACCAATGTGCTGTCGTTTCCCTACACCGATGGCGAACTTTTGTCCGGTGATTTGGTTTTGTGTGCGGCGGTGGTTGACTCGGAAGCGCAACAACAAGGTAAAGAAATTGGCGCACACTATGCGCATCTGGTAGTTCACGGCTTGTTGCACTTGCAAGGTTTTGATCACGAACGCAGTGCGACAGATGCCAAAATTATGGAAGCCCGCGAGATACTGATACTCGCCAATCTTGGAATTTCTGACCCTTATCAATAAACATGGACCCTTCCCCTAAAAGTAACACTGGCAACGCTAGTACTAGCAGTATTCTCGAACGCATCACCGCACTGCTGTTGCGCGAACCCAAAGATCGCGAGCAGCTGACGTTGATTTTGCGTGGGGCGTTTGAGCATCATTTGATGGATGCCGATGCACTGTCGATTATCGAAGGTGCGCTGGCAGTTTCCGACATGGCAGTACGTGACATCATGGTGCCGCGCGCGCAAGTCGATGTTATCAACGTCAATGATCCACCAGAGAAAATCGTCGCCGCCGTCATCGCTGCGACCCACTCGCGCTTCCCTGCTGTCGGCACCAGTCGCGACGATGTGTTGGGGATTTTGCTAGCCAAGGATTTGTTGCAATTTGTCGCCGGAAAAGAATTTGATTTACGCGACACACTACGCCCGGCGGTGTTTGTGCCGGAGGCCAAACGACTCAATGTATTGCTGCGCGAGTTTCGCGCCAGTCGCAATCATATGGCCATCGTGGTCGACGAATACGGCGGCGTCGCCGGCTTGGTGACCATTGAAGATGTGCTCGAACAAATCGTCGGCGAGATTGAAGACGAATTTGATTTCGATGAAACCGAAGCCAATATCGTGGCCGACAATAGCGGTCGTTTCCGCGTCAAGGCGGCGACCGAGATTGACGATTTCAACGAGGCGTTCAGCACCGGACTTTCCGATGAACACTGCGACACCATCGGTGGATTAGTGATTCATGAACTCGGTCGTCTGCCCAAACGCAATGAAATTCTGACCATAGCCGGCTTGCGAATTCAAGTGATGCGTGCGGATAGTCGTCGCGTGCACACATTGCTGGTCGATCCACCAAAAACGCCGCTAGCGAACGACGAAAACGCCGCCGCATGAGCGGCAGGTTCAACCTGGCGTTGCGACTGCTGCTGGCTTTCGCGCTCGGTGCGTTTTGCGTCCTTGGATTTGCTCCCAACGGCGTGTCACCAGCACCAACTGGCGCGCTCCTCGGATTATTTTTATTGTGGCAATCAGCGCCATCCGCGCGCGTTGCCTGCTTGCTTGGACTGGCTTGGGGGCTAGGTTGTTTTGGTGTCGGCGTATCGTGGGTCTATGTCAGCCTGGCGCAATTTTCTGGTTTGGCACCGGCCTTGTCGATCGCGGCGACCTTTTTGTTTTGTTTTTATCTCGCGCTCTATCCCGCCTTAACCGGTGCGCTTTTCGCGCGTTGGCGGTCAGCCAAGCTCACATCAACCTGGTACGAAATTTTGCTTTTTGCAGGACTGTGGACACTGAGCGAATGGCTGCGCGGAAACCTGTTCACCGGCTTCCCGTGGCTAAGCATTGGTTATAGCCAAAGCCCGCCCAGCCCGCTTGCAGGCTATGCCGCGGTGCTCGGTGTTTATGGCGTCGGCTTTGTCGTCGCATTGCTGGGCGGCTTGCTTGCTATTGGTTGGCGATCGATTCGCCACTTGGCACTTGTACTGGTGATACTCGCGTTCGGATTCACGCTGACAAAAGTGGATTGGACCACGCCGACGGGCAAACCGTTGGCCGTCAATTTGTTGCAAGGCAATGTGCCGCAAGACACTAAATGGAACCCGCAGCAAGTCGCCTTTTCAGTCGACCGCTATGTGTCATTGACGACGCAGCTTACCGAACACCGCGCGCCGAAACTTACCGTGCTGCCTGAAACCGCGCTGCCCCTGTTCTTGAGCCAGATACCGCGTGATGTTTTAGCGACGCTGACATCGCGTGGCGATGTCCTGGTCGGCGTTCCAGTCGCCACCAGCAACGGCGGATATGCCAACGCCGCCATCGCGATTTCGCCTGCCTTGAGCATGCAAGCCTATGCCAAACGTCACCTGGTGCCCTTCGGTGAATACGCGCCGCCGGGTTTCGATTGGTTCTTCAAATTTTTACGCATCCCGATGTCCGGCTTTACCCCCGGGCAGGATTCGCCGCCGACCATGTCGATTGCCGATCAGCGCATTTCACCGAATATTTGTTACGAAGATTTGTTCGGCGAAGAGTTGCTCTACGCCCTACCGCAAGCTACCCTGCTGTTGAACCTGTCCAACACAGCCTGGTTCGGCGATTCCCTGGCTCAGCCACAGCATTTGCAAATATCGCAAATGCGGGCGATGGAAACCGGCCGCGTGATGTTGCGCGCCACCAATACCGGCATGACAGCGATGATTTTGCCCAGCGGCATGGTCGCCGCGCAGTTGCCTCCATTCACCAGCGGTGTACTGCGCGTCGAAGCGCAAGGCTACATGGGGCTGACGCCTTACGCACGATGGGGCAACGCGCTGGCTTTGCTACTGGCCGCGCTGGCCATCACGCCAAGCCTCACGGCCTATCGTCGCAGCCGAAAGCGCCAGCCTAGCCGGTAGAATTCAATCTTTGGCAATTTGCCGCCGCAGTTTCCTGTAATTCGCCGGAGTTTTCATGTCAGTCCCGCAACAAAAACCCAGTTTTCAAGATTCAATTTTGCGTCTCCACGAGTTCTGGAGCGCGCAAGGCTGCGCGTTATTGCAGCCCTACGATATCGAAGTCGGCGCCGGTACATTTCACACCGCCACGTTTTTACGCGCCATCGGCCCCGAACCCTGGCGTGCAGCCTATGTGCAGCCTTCACGGCGTCCGAAAGACGGGCGCTATGGCGAAAATCCAAATCGTTTGCAGCACTATTATCAATATCAAGTCGTGCTCAAACCTTCACCCGACAATATTCAAGAACTGTACTTGGACTCCTTGCGCGCACTTGGCATCAACACCAGCGAGCATGACATTCGCTTCGTCGAAGACGACTGGGAATCGCCTACGCTCGGCGCTTGGGGCTTGGGTTGGGAAGTCTGGTTGGACGGTATGGAAGTTACCCAATTCACTTACTTTCAAGAAGTCGGCTCCTTGCAATGCAAACCGGTGTTGGGCGAAATCACTTATGGCATCGAACGCCTTGCCATGTATTTGCAAGGCGTGGAGAGCATCTTCGACCTGGTCTGGGCACCGGGCGTGACCTACGGCGATGTGTATCACCAAAATGAAGTCGAGCAATCGACTTACAACTTCGAAC
>JANYAW010000192.1 GCA_025361105.1 Rhodocyclaceae bacterium
CGAACCTGATCGCGGGTTTGACCGGGCTTCAATTGCGCGACCATTTGTTGGGAAACAAAATTGCCCTGACGCACATCAATCTTCCATGGATTGACCAAGGCATCGACATTGATGTCAGGAAGGCTGCCGCACGCGGCGAGCACTGGAAGTAGCGCTAGCAAATATCGTTTCATGGGGTTTCCACAGTGGAGCACAGCAAATTGGGAAAGCAGCGCTGGACAGACATCTTACCAACCTGAAACGGTACGCAAAATTCGCGTCGCCCAGCTAAGTCTGTGAGTGCATTTGAGTTCCCAAACATAGGGCGGAACTATATCATAGGGTGCTGGATTCGGCTTATCGGCGCGGTGTGTCTCGGATGATTTTCAGCTGATCCAGCACCTGCATCGCGTTGCCAATCACCTTCACGGAATCTGCCATGCCCAATTCTGAAGACCTCAAAAGCAGCGGCCTGAAAGCCACCGCCCCGCGCCTGAAAATCCTTGAGCTGTTTCACAAAACACAGCAAGCGGGCAACAATCGGCACATGACCGCCGAAGATGTTTATCGGCTGTTGCTGGCTGAAAACATGGATGTTGGCCTCGCCACCGTGTATCGCGTGCTGACCCAGTTCGAACAGGCGGGCCTGCTTCAGCGCCATCATTTTGAATCCGGCAAATCGATTTTTGAACTCAACGAAGGCAATCATCACGATCACCTGGTTTGCTTGCAGTGCGGCCGTGTCGAAGAGTTTTACGACCCGCAAATCGAGCAGCGGCAAAATCGTGTCGCGCATGAGCGGGGGTTTGCAGTCAATGACCACGCACTCTATCTTTACGCAGATTGCATCAAGAAAGATTGTCCGCATGCGAAGGCGGCGCGTTGATGGAAGCCTTCTTAACCTCATGCATGCTGGTCGCGATTTCGGAAATCGGCGACAAAACCCAGTTGCTTTCTTTCGTACTCGCCGCGCGATTACGTGCTCCGCTGCCCATCATCGCGGGAATTTTCGTCGCCACGATTTTCAATCATGCGCTGGCAGGCAGCGTCGGCGTTTGGCTGGCTCAACTCATCTCGCCGCAATGGCTGCCTTGGATTACCGGCAGCGTATTTATTGCGTTTGGCGTTTGGGCCTTGAAACCCGATTCACTAGACGACGAACCAAAGGTTCATCCGGCGGGTGCCTTCGTCACCACCGTCATCGCATTTTTCATCGCCGAAATGGGTGACAAGACGCAATTCGCGACCGTCGCCTTAGGTGCGCAATTTCAAAATGCGTTGCTAGCTGTCGTGGCCGGCACCACCTTTGGCATGCTGCTGGCCGATGTTCCTGCGGTCCTCCTTGGTGACCGCCTAGCCACACGTTTGCCGCTCAAACAAATTCGTTGGTTCGCTGCCGCCCTGTTCGTCATCACTGGCGCAATTACCATCCTCAGTTCGATCACCACCGGATAAATTTGTGGGTGAAGCCTGCACTTCTTATGGCGGTACTTTTTCCTCGACGGGGTTGTAGACAGCTTGTCGTCTAAGCTTCTTCAACATGTTCGTGGCAAGAACGGCGTACAACGGCCCGCTGAGCATTTTTGATATGGCGGAAGAGAGCAAGGCCGTCGCCATCAAGCCCATGATCATCGGGTAGCCATCCACCATTTCCATCACGATGATGATGGCGGTCAATGGTGCCTGGGTCGCCGCAGCGAGAAAACCCGTCATGCAAAACACCAAGATCATTTGCGATGGCGCGTAGTCGTTCAACAGCAGATCCAAATCGTGGCCGATACCTGCTCCAATCGCCAGTGACGGCGCAAAGATGCCACCCGGTAGTCCGCTGAGATAGGAGATAACGGTTGCGATCAATTTGCCCGGGCCGAAATACCACGGAAAATCGCTTTGGTCATCGGTCAGCAGGATCAGCGTTTCTTTGTAACCGGTGCCGTAAGTGAGTCCTCCGCAGGCCCAACCAATTGCCGCAATCAGCAAGCCGCATGCCGCTGCAAAAAGATAAGGATGGGCTTCGCGCCACTTCCCCAGCGAGGTATTCCAGCTGGATGCCGAAAGTATCAAACTGCGGGAAAACGCACCGCCCAGCACGCCAGTGGTAATACTGCAAAGTATCACCATCTCAATGGCGGTGGTCGCCGATGAGCTCACATGCATCTCACCAAAATAACTGTGATTGCCAATCAATGCGCGCGCGACCAAACCGGCCAGCATGATCGCGGTAATGATCAAGCCGCTGACCCGTGATTCGACTTCGCGATTAAGTTCTTCAATGGCAAAAACGATCCCAGCCAGTGGCGTGTTAAACGCCGCAGCAATACCGGCACCGCCGCCGACGACCAACAGATAATTGCGCTTGATTTGTATTGCGCGCGGCAAAAAGCGCGACATGGCCGCCATGATGGAAGCACCCACCTGCACCGTCGGTCCTTCACGGCCGAAAGAAAATCCTGCGCCAATCGCCGTCACGCCAAGCAATATCTTGCCGACCGCTAGGCGCAACGACACCAGTGGCGGCCACTTATCGTCGGGACGTCGTTGCAGCTCGGCCATGACTTGTGGAATTCCGCTGCCGCCACTGCCGGGGAAATACTGTCGCGCGACCCATGCTGCAATCAAGCCAACCAGTGGGGCACTGACGAAAGGCAACCACGGATACTGAACAAGATTGTTATGAAATTGCGTTTGCGCCCACTCAGTAAGTTCGGCAAACAGCACCGCAACCAGACCAACGACGATAGCCCCGGCCCAAAAGAGCGCGCGCGCCGAAAGGTGACGCAGCAACACCGCACTGCGTTTTCGTTTTTGTGCAGGGAAATTGAATTTCAAGAATTCAATCCGCCCGCAATTGAGCTCATTGCCAACACGTCAGCTTTGCCATTCGCATGAACCGCTGCGGGTCGGTAACAAAGACATGCCATTCCGAATCTTTCAAGCTAAAACGCACTGGCATTGCCTCAAAGCGCGGGGTTGGATCATCGTCCAGACGTTGAACGAGTAGCACAATGTCAAATCCGTCACCTGCATTGCCATGCCAGCCCTTAAAAAATGGAATGATACGTTGTCGCACGCCGCCATCGAGATGGCTCTGACACTGCAAGTCGATGCCGTAAGTGGTCTCGCTTCGGGTCGCCGCAAGAATACTGAATGGCGAATTCAGACCATTGTTCATCAGAGCAAGCTGTTTTTGATCGGGCGAAAGCGTCGCCAAATCCGACTTCGTCCGCATAAATATCGCTGTACCTTTTTCCGGATTGACCAGATAAGAACCCTTGGGATCGTATCCGTAAAATGCATCAACCTTGTGGTATCCGACACTTCCGGCATTTCCAAGTGGCCCCGCATAAACGAACGAGTCGCCCATGCCATCGCGGAATTTCAAGGATTTGCCTTTCCCCGAGACTAGCTGCAACAAATTTCCCGTACGACTGACATGTTTTCGATTTGCCGCTATCAATGCATTGTCTTTGGGTCCGCCAATCGACAACACATCGGGATCGCCCAATCGCTTGGGCGAAGCGGACAGAATTCGGTCAATCACGTCCATGCTGTTGTCCAAAGTTTCAAACACAATTTTCCGTGTCGTCGATCGCGTTGTTGCGATCAGCGCTCGCGAAAAGTCCTCGGCTTTTGGACTCATCGACGGCAGCGCAGTTTTGATTCCGCCTGCTGTCGCACTATTCAAAAAAATAGGTATCGCCAGCGACATCGCGCAAACAAAAAAGATCGCCCAACTGGGTTGTCGCATAAGGAAAGTCTGGGCGGCAAACGGCAAGAAATTTGTCACTGACACAACCCAGTCTGAAAGAGGCAATGCTACTTGAAAAA
>JANYAW010000210.1 GCA_025361105.1 Rhodocyclaceae bacterium
TGATGGCGGCAGAGATTTTCAGTCGATTGCGAATGATGCCGGCATCGCCGAGTAATCGGGCTACATCGGCATCACTAAATCGCGCGATTTTTTGCGCATTGAAACCGGCGAATGCACGACGATAGTTTTCGCGTTTGCGTAGCACAGTAATCCATGACAGGCCGGCTTGCGCGGCTTCCAGCATGAGGAATTCGAACAGCGTTTTTTCGTCGTGACAAGGCACGCCCCATTCGGTGTCGTGATAGGTGACGTAGAGCGGGTCGGTGCCGCACCATGGGCAGCGTTGCTTCATAGCATCATCACCGCACGGCGGATTCCAGGATCATCGGGGTGGGTGCTGAGAGTAAAGCCAAGGCCGGTGCAAAAGCGCAGCATGTGCGAGTTTTCGGCCAGTACATCGCCGTTGATGGCGCTCAATCCATTGCTGTGCGCACAGTCAATTAGGGCACCCATCAAACGGCGGGCAAGGCCACGGCCATGCCAGTCGTCGGCAATAACAATAGCGAATTCGCACGAGGTGCCGTCGGGATTGATGGCGTAGCGCGCGACGCCGACTTGGATCTTTTTGTCATCTTTTTCGATCTCGGCAATAAAAGCCATTTCGCGATCGTAGTCGATTTGGGTAAGGCGCGCGAGCTGCGCCGGGGTGAGTTCGCGCACCGAATTCATGAAGCGGAAATAGCGCGACTCGGGCGACAGGGCTTTGACAAATTCCTGCTCCAGCGCCGCGTCCTCGGGGCGAATCGGACGCAGCGTAATGGTCTCCCCATCGGTGGTTTGGTAGCTGCTGACCAAATCCAGCGGGTAGGGATGAATCGCCATGTGATCGTACTTGCGTGCGGTCAGTGGCGGGTCCTGAATGCTGATACGGGCATCGACCGCAACCGCACCACTTTCATCAACAATCAGCGGGCTAATTTCCAGTTCGCGTATCCAGGGCAGCTCGCACACCATCTCCGAAACCCGCAACAGTACCGCTTGCAGCGCGTCAAGATCGACCGGCGGCATGCTGCCGAATTCGTCCAGATTGGCCTTGATGCGAGTGGTACGCAGTAGGTCGGTGACCAGAAATGGATTGAGCGGCGGCAGCGCCACGGCGCAATGCGTGCGCTCGGTCGCGCGATTCCGTTCGCTGCTTGGCCCGACATAAATCGTTGGCCCAAAAATCGGATCACAAAACATCCCGACCAGCAATTGCCTGCCGTTGGGTTTAACGATCATCGGTTCAATCGAAATCCCCAGCACTTTGGCATCCGGGCGCTTTTGCGCAACGGTTTCCGAGATCGCCAGATAACTATCGCGCACTTCGGTGAGCTTTTCCAGATTTAGTCGAACGCCGCCAGCTTCGGCCTTGTGAGCGATTTGTGCAGAGACAATTTTCATGACGACGGGCAAACCAATTTCCTCAGCCAGCACCATCGCTTCGGTGGCTGAGCGTGCCACCACAGTCGGCGCAATCGGAATTTTGAACGAGGCCAAAATCGCTTTCGATTCCATTTCGCTGAGCACTTTGCGGCCTTCGCTCAATGCGGTTTCGATGACCAATCTGGCCGATTCAAGCCGTGGCGGTGATTGATCGGAAACTGGTGCGGCAGCTTGCAATAACAATTGTTGCGCGAGATAAAAATTGGTGATGTGAGAGAACAAATCGACTGCTGGTTCCGGCGTTCTAAAGGTCGGAATTCGCGCTTCGAGAAACAAGCGGCGCGCATCAATCACTTGTGCACCACCCATCCAGCAAACTACCACTGGTTTGTTGGCGTTTTGCGCAATCGCAATCACCGCTTGTGCGCTCGCCGTCGGCTGTGTCAGACCTTGTGGTGTCAGAATGACCAATACGCCATCGACTTGGCTATCGGCCAGGCAAGCAGTGAGCGCCGTGCCGTATCGGGTGGCGTCGGCATCAGCCAACAGATTGAATGGATTGTTGCTCACCCCGGGCGTCGCCAATGATTTATCTACCGCTGCAATCGTGGCGCTTTGCAGTTGCGGCAGGCGCAATCCGAGATTGATGGCGTGGTCTGCCGCCATGAGTCCCGGCGCATTGCCATTGGTGATAATCGCCAACCGATTGCCATCGGGGCGAAAGCGCGAAAACAAGGCTTGTGCCGCCGAATACATTTGGCCGACGGTAGCCAGGCGAACCACACCAGCACGGCGCAATGCGGCATCGAACACGACATCGGGATCAATGCTATTGCCGTTCCGTTTACCTTGCGTATCCGTCGTATGCGTGCCGATTTTCACCAGCAGTACTGGCTTACAGCGCGCCGCTCGGCGCAGCGAACTCATAAAACTGCGTGCGTTTTTGATACCTTCGATGAACAGAAAAATGCTTTCGGTGCGCGGGTCGGAGACCATGTAATCGAGCACTTCACCGAAATCTATATCGCATTCCGCACCCATTGCAACGAGATTGGAAACGCCGATTTTGTTGGTCGCTGCCCAGTCCATCACTGACGCGCCAATGGCCCCTGAATGCGACACGATGCCGATGCTGCCAGGCATCAATTCGCTATGCACAAAAGCCGCATTAAGCCCGCTGGCGGGTCGCACGATGCCCAGCGATTCCGGTCCCAACAAGCGCATGCCGTGTAGTCGCGCGTTTTCAAGGGCGCGGCGCTCAGAAGCGGTGTGTGCGCCGCTGACATTCATGCCGGCAGAAATAATCACCGCCACGCGGCAACCCGCGCGACCACAGGCATCGACAATGTCGGGAACGGTTTCGCTCTTGGTGCAAATCACCGCTAAATCGAGACGCTGTGGAATTTTTTCTACCGAATCAAAACATGCTTCACCAAACAAGGTCTTGTGCGCCGGATTGACGAAGAAAAGCTTGCCGGTGAATCCCGCCGTTTGCATGTTGCGCGCAACGGTCAGGCCAATCGAGTTCGGCGTTTTCGAGGCGCCGACAATCGCAACCGATTGTGGTTCAAACAATGAGGTGAGATAGTGCCGTTCGTAGTCCATGATCTGTGCCGAAATCCAGTTGCAAAATATAGCACTCGAAAACCTTTGATTTCGACCGCCGAATAGAGCGAGCGGTCTACTTTTCGACTAGCGTGTGACTTGGTTTCGGTGCTAGTGATTGATACAGGCATGGCGAATTTGTAGGTCTTTTGAGGAAACCTGTGCCGCATTTCGCTTGCATACCGCTATGATTAGCGCGGGTTCAGCGAGAAATATCAGCTGACTTGCCCAGTGAGATTTCCAAAGTTCAACATCACCCTCATCAATGACCGATATCACGGTGAATAACGACGTTAAAAATTTGGCTGCACTTGGCTACGCGACGGATGGCCTGATGGCCTGTCACGCCTGCGATGGCGCATATCGTATCGTTGCCGTGCCAGTGGGCGGAGAGGCGCTATGCCAACGCTGTGGTTCATTGCTTTATGCTAATCGCCCGGATAGTCTGGATCGCACTACGGCGCTGTATGTGGCAGCCTTAATTCTGTTCATGCTGGCTAACGTGTTTCCATTTATCGCGCTCAAATTTGGGGATCGGGTAGAGCAAAGCTTGCTGATTTCCGGTGGCTTGGCTTTGCAAAAAGCCGGCATGCCAGAGATTGGTCTATTGGTTTTGCTCACCAGCGTGATCTTTCCGTTTTTGACGATATGCGCGATGCTGTATTTGTTAGTGCCACTGCGCCTCGGCTTTACGCCACGCTGGAAGACGCCGGTGTGGCGATTTGTGCGCGCCATCAGTCCGTGGAGTTTGATGGGCGTATTCATGCTTGGATTGCTAGTGTCGGTGCTCAAGTTGCAAGACCTCGCGGCGATTGTGCCGGGCGTGGCTTTCTATTCATTCATCGGGCTGTTGATTGTTGCCAGCGCGGCGGCTACGAGTTTTGATCCGGCGGTAATTTGGCCGCGTATGGGGCCGACACTGCGAACGGACGCGGCGAGCAATGCGATAAAAAGTGCCGCCGAGCTTGGCTATCTCACATGTCACACCTGCGATTTGTTGGTGGAACATTCCCCGTATTCCGCACACCTTGTACACATCAATTGTCCGCGCTGTGGCAGTGCTGTTCATGCGACGGAGCCAGCGAAAAGCCTGTCGCAGACTTGGGCCTATCTGAGCGCGGCAACTTTGCTTTTGGTCCCGGCCAATATTTTTCCGGTGATGACGGTAATTCGTTTTGGGCAAGGCGAGCCAAGCACCATCATGGCCGGTGTGATGCACTTGATTCACGATGGCGCGTGGCCCTTGGGCTTGCTGGTTTTTTTCGCCAGCGTAGTCGTGCCGATTTCCAAGATTGCGGCGATTTCCACTTTGCTAATCACGGTGCAACGCGGTTCGAGTTGGCGGCGGCGTGATAGAACGCTGCTTTACCGAATGACGGAAGCAGTGGG
>JANYAW010000230.1 GCA_025361105.1 Rhodocyclaceae bacterium
AAACTGGTTTGTGGCACGAATCGCTCGGGCAGCTCAATGGCGCGTCCGTCAAGCGGAACAATCACAGTCTTAACGAAGGCATCTTTACTGCGTTTCAATTCGTTCGATACGATCACGCGGTAATCATCCGTGAGTGAAATCAAGCCAACATCAAAAGCTTTATCGTGGATGGCCGATAAGCAAAGGCCGTTTCGAGGGTTTAAGCGATTTGCCGTGTCCTTGCTCCATGGCACGATATGGCTGGCAACCAGCAGGCGTGAATCCGAAATGCCGGACATGCAACAGCGACCACCGTAACCACTCAACACGACACGCCGAAAGAAATGTTGCTTGACGCGTTGCTCGGTGACGACACGCCTTGTCTTGCCGGTGAAATCTTCTAAACCACTGGTTTCCTCGGCGGTGAGTGAAGGCATAAGCGGTGCGCCAGTCGCTTCCGCCAACGCGATTCGCATTTGATCGCATTCGACAGCAAGACCTTCCCAATCAGCATGAAATTCTGCCCATACTTCACGATCAAGCGCAGACGCCCCACGGAGTCCCTTGCGTCCAGTTGAAGTAATCGCCGGATCAAGACTAGCGAAATTACAGGCTTTCATGGCGACCGCCGAAGGGGTTCTACCAATCAGTTTTGACAACTCAATAATTTCGGGCGTGCGTTGATCAAGCTTGCCAAAAGGCAATTGGCAGTAGAGATGAAACGCCAGTTTCAGTTGTTCTCGTGTCCAATTATTGTTCTTCAAAATCGTCCCCTCTTTGCCAAGCTAGTTGGCTCACCATCGTCCTGCCGACAATCAATTCTGTCATATTCACTCCCTGAATTTGCTTGCTCAAAATCGATTGAGTGTGTGGATGTTTGGAAGTATCCCAACACATTGGCTAACTAGAAGCGCCATGTTCCCAAAGATATTCATTCGCTTGTGCCCGCGCTGCTGTTGCTGTGTCCGTTAAGATTCGCAGATGACGCAGAATTCAAAATTAGCAATGTGCGCAATCGCACGATAGCCGTTGACATGAACCCAACAATTCTCTGCACTCAAGACAGCGCAATCGCCACCGTAACCCTGTCCAACCCCGACAAGCTCAACGCCATCAATGGCGCGATGTGGCGGCGGCTTAAGGTGGTGATGGATGAACTGGTCGCGTGCGATGATTTGCGCTGCATCATCATTCGTGGCGAAGGTGAAGTTTTCGCGGCGGGTGGCGATATTGAGGAATTTCGCACGGCGCGGGCGACGCCTGATTTGGCCTTGCAGTATCACGAGGCAGTTGGCGTGGCGTTGGCGGCGATAGCGCAGTGCCCGCTGCCGACCGTCGCGGCGATACAGGGGCCGTGCGTGGGTGGCGGTTTGGAAATTGCCTGTGCCTGTGATTTGCGCATCGCCGGCGAGAGCGCAAAATTTGGCGCGCCGATTTTGAAGCTGGGTTTCTCTATGTATCCGGGCGAGATGAATGGTCTGCTGCAATTGGCCGGGCCGGCAGTGGTCAAGGAAATCTTGCTCGAAGGGCGTTTGTTTTCTGCCACCGAAGCTTATGCCAAGGGCTTGCTGAGTCGTGTGGTGGCGGATGCGGTGGTGATGGACGAGGCCTTGGCAACCGCGCAACGCATTGCCGCCGGTGCGCCGCTGGTGGCGCGTTGGCACAAGCAATGGATAGCGCGGCTAATGACGGGTGAGCCTTTGAGCGAACAAGAAAAGCGCGACTCGTTTGCCTTTCTTGCCAGCGCGGATTACGCCGAAGGGTTGGCCGCGTTTTCGGAAAAACGTCCGCCGAAATTTCAGGGTCGTTGAGGGATATGTATGTCGCTGGTTGACTGGAATTTAATTGACACCGTGTTGCTCGACATGGATGGCACGTTGCTGGATTTGAATTTTGATAATCACTTCTGGCAGACCCATTTGCCGCGTCAATATGCTGCCGCGCGAGGCGTGAGCGCGGAAAGTGTGCGCGAAGATTTGATGGCGCGATTTCGTGCGCGGGCCGGGACGCTGGATTGGTATTCGGTGGATTTCTGGCAGACCGAATTGGAAATCGACATCATGCAGTTGAAGGAGGAGATTGCGCATCTGATTGCGGTGCATCCGCATGTGGTGGACTTCCTTGCCGCGCTACGTGCCAGCGGACGACGCATTGTGCTGGCGACCAATGCGCATCACAAGAGCGTCACCTTGAAAATGGCGCGCACCGGATTGTCGCCACACTTCGACAATATCGTCAGCTCGCACGCGCTCGGCGCGGCGAAGGAGGAGCAGGCGTTTTGGCAAAGCCTTCAGGCGATAGAGCCTTTCAATCCGGCGCGCACGCTGTTGGTTGATGATAGTTTGCCGGTGCTCGATTCGGCGCGGCTGTACGGCATTGCGCATTTGGTCGCGGTGAAAAAACCGGATACGACGCAGCGCGAGAAGCGTACCGGCGATTATTTGGCACTCGACGATTTTTCGCAGTTGCTGCCGGTAGGGTGAGACGCAACGGCGTGTGGTCAGCACCAACTGGCGAGGTAGGGCGCCTGCTTGGTTTTGCCGGGACTTGACGGATTGCGTAGCTGAGGTATGTTGCGGATACACCGAACGTTGGCATTGCACTGACGACGGAAAAATAGAAAATACAACGAGGAGATTGATCATGCATCGCACTTTATTGAAGAGCGCACTGGCACTGCTTGGCGCTTTGAGCTTGGTACTCGGCGGCAACCTTGCCAGCGCGCAAACACAAGTACTCAAGATTTCGCATCAGTTCCCCGGCGGCACTATCGACGAAGGCGATTTTCGCGATCGACTGGTGCGCAAGTTTGCTGCTGAGGTCGAGAAGCGCAGCAAGGGCGCGTTGAAGTTTGAGATTTATCCGAACTCGTCGCTGATGAAAACCAATGCGCAATTTTCGGCAATGCGCAAAGGCGCGCTGGACATGAGTTTGTTTCCTATTCCTTATGCCGGCGGCGAAGTGCCTGAATTGAACATTGGTTTGATGCCGGGCATCGTGACTTCATACGAGCAAGGGGCGAAATGGAAAAATGCCGAAGTCGGCAAAGTCTTGACCGAGTTGCTGACCGAAAAAGGTATCGTGATTGTCAGTTGGATTTGGCAGGCCGGTGGTGTGGCGAGTCGCACCGCGCCGCTGGTTAATCCCGACGATGCCAAGGGCATGAAGGTGCGTGGCGGCAGCAAGGAAATGGATTTGATGCTCAAGGCGGCCGGGGCTTCGGTGTTGTCTTTGCCCTCCAATGAACTGTATGCGGCGATGCAAACCGGCGCGATGGATGCAGCGATGACTTCATCGACCAGCTTGATGTCGTTCCGGCTGGAAGAGGTTTCCAAGCATCTGACCAGCGGTCGTGGCAAAGCGTATTGGTTCATGTTGGAGCCGCTGTTGATGGCCAAGAGTGTGTTTGATGCGCTGCCGAAAGATCAGCAAGCGCTGATTTTGCAAGTTGGCGGCGAAATGGAAAAATTTGGTACTGAGGCCGCCAAGCAAGACGACAAGTTGGTAGCGGATGCCTACCTGAAAGCCGGTGCAAAAGTTTATGACCTCGACGACAAGGCCATCGCCAAATGGCGAGCTTTGGCGCGCGACGCTGCGTGGACTGATTACGCAGCCAAGTCACCGGCTTGTGCACGCATTTTGCAGTTGGCCGAAAAAACGCTCTGAGCCAATAAATGAGTCACGGCTTTGATGCCGCCTCTGGCGCTCCTTCCGGAGCACCGGAGGCACCGCTTGGCAATTCGTTATTGGCGCGTGCAGAGCGCATGCTGCAAGGCTTGAACCGCCTGCTGTTGCTGCCCTGCATGCTGGCACTGCTGGGCGCGGCGGGTATCCTGACTTATAGCGTTTTCGCGCGTTACTTTTTTCATATTTCCACCGATTGGCAAGACGAGGCAGCAGTTTTTCTGCTGGTCGGCGCGACTTTTATTTCTTCGGCTTATGTACAAGCGCAGCGCGGGCATATCGGCATTGATGCACTGGCTGGGTTGTTGCCGGAGCGTGTCAATTTCTGGCGCCGCATGCTGGTCGACTTGCTGGTGTTTTTGTTCTGCGCATTTTTTGCGTGGAAGTCGTGGACGCTGTTTCATGAAGCTTGGCGCGACGGGCAAACCACTTCGTCGTCGTGGAGTCCGCCGTTATGGGTTCCCTATGCGACTATGGCTTGCGGTATGACGCTGGTCGCCTTGCAATCCTTGCTGCAATTTCTTAGCCGCGCAATTCCGGGAGAAACCGCGCGATGAGTGTGCTCATATGAGTGTATTAACGATAGGCTTGCTGTATGGCGCAGCGACGCTGCTGCTGATGTTCTCCGGCATGCCAATTGCATTTGCGCTCGGCGGTGTGGCGACAATGTTCATGTACTTTTTTATGCCTGCCGCTTCGCTCGACACCGTGACACAAAATGTCTACGAAGAATTGGCCAGCATTACCTTGCTGAGCATTCCCTTGTTCATCCTCAAAGGCGCAGCGATAGGCAAGTCGCCAGCGGGACGCGATCTGTATTTGGCGATTCACGTCTGGCTGCAAAGAGTTCCAGGCGGCTTGGGCATAGCCAATGTTTTCGCCTGCGGTTTGTTCGCGGCGATGGCCGGTTCCAGCCCGGCCACCTGCTCGGCTATCGGCAGTGCGGGCATACCGGAAATGCGCAAGCGTGGTTACTCAGGTGGATTTGCGGCGGGCATCATTGCGGCGGGCGGGACGCTGGGAATTTTGTTGCCACCTTCAATCACTATGATCTTGTTCGCCGTGGCTTCCGAGACTTCGTTGGGTCGATTATTTTTGGCTGGCATCGGCCCGGGCGTATTGCTGGTTGTGCTGTTTTCCTTGTACGCGATGTGGCGCTATAGGCGCGAATACGGTAACGCACTGGTCGAGCATCAAGGCGGCGGCATTAAGTCGGCGTATCTGGATGACCACGTTTACACCCGCCGTGAAAAAGTAGAAATGTTGCCGCGCGTGCTGCCCTTTGTCACCTTGCTGATTGGCGTGATGGTAGCTCTCTACGGAGGCTATGCAACGCCGTCGGAGACAGCCGGACTCGGTGCCATTCTTGCGCTATCGCTGGTCGCGCTGATTTATAAACTGTGGCGCCCGGGGCAGATACAACCCATGCTGCTCGGCACGCTGCGCGAATCGACAATGTTGATGATGATCATCGGTATGTCGCTGCTGTATTCGTATGTGATGAGCTATTTGCATATCAGCCAATCGGCGGCTGAATCGATAGTCGCGATGGGTTTATCCAAGTGGGTATTACTCGCCGTAATCTTGCTGATGGTGGTGGTGCTCGGCTTTTTTCTGCCGCCGGTGTCCATTATCTTGATGACCGCGCCCATCATTCTGCCGCCGCTCAAGGCTGCCGGTTTTGATCTGATCTGGTTCGGCGTAGTGATGACCATAGTGATGGAGATGGGCTTGATACATCCGCCCGTTGGACTCAATATTTTCGTCATCCGCAATATCGCGCCGGATATTCCTCTGCGCGATGTAATTTGGGGCGTCATGCCCTTCGTTGGCTTGATGTTGCTGGCGGTGATTTTGTGCTGCCTGTTTCCGGCTATCGCCACTGCCTTGCCGAATGCCGTGATGGGTGTTTCGGCAAAATAACTCATGAACAAAAACCTCTACGCGCTGTTTGCCTCGCGATTTCCGAAAGACAAAACGGCGGCCTGCATGATTCTGGCTGATGGCCGTGTATGGACTTATGGCGACGTGGAGCGCGCTTCCGGGCGCATGGCGAATCTGCTGGTGGCGTTGGGTTTGAAGCCCGGCGATCGCGTTGCCGCACAAGTCGAAAAATCTGCCGAGGCGCTGGTGCTTTACCTGGCGACGATACGCGCCGGGATGGTTTTTTTGCCGCTCAATCCGGCCTATCAGCGCAATGAAATTGAGTACTTTCTGGGCGACGCCAAACCCGGCTTGTTCGTTTGTCGCACGCAAGCGCTGGCTTTAGGCAATGAGCTGGCAAAAGCCGCCGGTGTGGCGCATGTATTGGAACTGACCGATGCCGGAACCGGCACACTGATAAGCGCGGCGACGCCGTATGCGGATAGTTTTGCAACTGTGAAACGCAGTTCCGATCAACTCGCCGCGATTTTGTATACCTCGGGCACGACTGGGCGATCCAAGGGCGCGATGTTGACC
>JANYAW010000259.1 GCA_025361105.1 Rhodocyclaceae bacterium
CGCAAACACATCGGCGGATGCGAATTCCCTGCGGCAAAAATTTCTTCACTATGATCCGGATGGTCAGCGCGAATTCGGCTTATCCACCATGCCGGATGCCGCCAAAAAGCCACCGCGTCTTGATCCGCTGCCGCCAACAACTCAACGCGTTGGCGCAGAAAATTTCGCAGCACGCCATTGACCACGCCTTTGTAGCGGCCATTGCCCATTTCCTTCGCTGCATCCGTGGCTTGATTGACTATCGTGTGCGCCTCCTCGGGGCGGCGCTCCAGGCGGCTGATGGCAACCAGCAACAGGCTATACACCAGATCATCGGGCAAACGTTTCGCCGTCAATCGCGCTAACAAAAAATCGCCACGCCCACAGTCGCGCAAAGCGGTGTAGCTCAAGTCCATCGCCCCCGCCTTCAGTTTGGGCGCAAGCCCTCGCAAAACAGCGTCCGGCGTGCCACCCGCAATCACAGCAGCGACAGCAGTCGCAGCCGCCGCAAGAGTAGCTGCCAACGGCGGGTTAAGGGTAGGCGGCGGTGAAACGTGAGAAGATTGGTTCATGACAACAGTCTAGGCGAATTGTTACGATTTTTTGACGAGATGCCGAGCCACGCTGCTCTCTCACTGCTCTCCCAACGCAATGAACAACGAACCAGACACTAATTCCGCCGCCCCAAGTATTGCAATCGCTGCACTGCTCGCCAGCGCTGTCTTGTGGAGCATTAGCTGGTATCCGTTTCGCTTACTCGCTGCATCGGGTGTATCAGGCGTGTGGGCGATCATTGCCACGGAATTGATCGCCGCGCTGTTGTGCCTCGTGTTGTTTTGGTCACAGATTGTCCGCCGTGGCAATTGTCTTGCGCCAGCAAAGGCGGTAGGTTCAAGTCATGCCTTGGTAGCACTCGCGCTAATCGGATTTTTAGGCGGCGCCACCAATACTGGATTCATTTTGGCTACCTTGCACGGCAATGTTTTGCGCGCGACATTGCTATTGTATTTAGCACCGTTGTGGACCTTGTTTCTAGCGCGGTGGTTGCTTAAAGAGCCAATTACCTTGAGCGGTGTTGGCGTGGTGCTGATGGCGCTTGGCGGTGCGGCGGTGATGCTCGGTTCGACTGCGCTGAATGGTAGCTTGAGCGCAGGTGATGGCTTGGGGCTAGTGGCCGGAATCGCCTACGCGGCGTACAACGTTTCGGTGCGCCGCGCCGAGCATGTGGCGCAAGCGCAAAAGACTTTGGCCGCTGCGCTTGGGTCAGCCGCCACTGCGGTGCTGGCATTGCCTTTTTATGACACACAAGGCTGGCCTTCGTCGCTCAATGCCACCACTTGGGCGCTATTACTGGGCACGGCGATATTACTGGTGTTGGTGGTTAGCTTGATGCAATACGGTTTGATGCGAATCAGCGCGACCCGCGCGATTGTGATTTTGGTCAGCGAACTAATCTTCGCCGCGGCCTCGGCGTGGTGGCTGGCTGACGAGATGCCGGGTGCACGCGAATTTATCGGCGGTGCGCTTATCATTAGTGCAAGTTTGATTGCCGCTGGCGTTGGTCAACAGCAAGGCCAAAACAAGGAGAAAAGCACATGAATTCCGTTCACCGTTCAAGAATTTTCTTAGGCTTTTTGCTATTGCTGACGCTGGCGTGGACAGTGCCAGCACACAGCGCCGATGCGCTGCCATCGTGGAATGAAGGCGCGACCAAGCAATCCATTGTTAGCTTTGTTGAGCGCGTGACCACACAAGGCGGCAAAGATTACGTTGCCCCGTCGGAGCGCATCGCGGTGTTCGATAACGACGGCACTTTATGGTCCGAACAACCTTTATATTTCCAATTATTTTTCACCTTCGAGCGCATCCGCGCGCTCGCGCCACAGCATCCAGAATGGCAAGAGAAACCTGCCGTCAAAGCGCTGTTGGCCGGGGATATGAAGACGGTGATGACCAGCAGCGAACGTGATTTGTTTGAGTTGGTGGTGATAGCGCACGCGGGCAACACGACCGAGGAATTCAACAAGATTGTGAGCGACTGGGTAGCGAGTTCTCGTCATCCGAAATCCAAACGCCCGTTCACCGAAATGGTGTTTCAGCCGATGTTGGAACTGCTGAGCTTTTTGCGCGCCAATGGTTTCAAGATTTACATTTGTTCAGGTGGTGATTTGGATTTCATGCGCGCATTCGCCGAGCGTGTTTATGGCGTTCCGCCAGAACAGGTGATAGGTTCAACTTTCAAATACAGCCTTGGCTCGGCGACCGATCCCCTGGCGATTGTGATTCAGCCCAAACTGGATGTAATCAACGATAACGATATGAAGGTGGTGAGTATTCATCGGGTGATAGGACGGCGACCGATTTTTACCTTTGGCAATTCTGATGGCGATCACGCGATGTTGCGCTGGACGGCGGCGGGTAGCGGCGCGCGCTTTATGGGGCTGGTGCATCACACCGATGGCGAACGCGAAGTGGCTTATGACCGCGAATCAAAGATCGGCAAACTCGATAAAGCGCTCGACGAGGCAATAGCCAAGGGCTGGACAGTGGCCGATATGAAGCGCGATTGGCGCGACGTTTTCCCGCCCGAGAAAAAATGAAACCGTCAGCGTTTGAACGAGCATTTAAGCGCGCTTTTGAGCGCGAGTCAGAAATCCCCGCTATTCTGTGCTACCCGCACAACTAACCTCATTAGGTGCACGAATTACTCATGGCCAAACCCAACTATAGCTTCGAAAAACGTCAGCGCGATATTCAGAAACAGCAGAAGAAGGCTGAGAAATTGGCTAAAAAGGCCGCTGCCAAAGAGGGCACGGCAGGCGCCGATGTATCAGTCGACGACGAAGCGCCGCAAACCGCACCCAACATGGGTGATACACCCAGCTAATCAGCGCAGCGCCATCGCATGCAATCTGGCGATGCGCTCTTCGGTACTTGGGTGGGTCGAAAACATCCCGCGTAAGCCGCCGCCGGAAAGCGGATTCATGATCATCATCTGTGCGGTCTCTGGATGCGCATCTGCTGTCTGCATTGGAATGCCGCGCGTATAGGCATCGATTTTCGCCAAGGCATCGGCGAGCGCTCGTGGGTCGCCGGAAATTTCTGCACCGCCGCGATCCGCTTCAAATTCACGCCCACGCGAAATCGCCATTTGTATCAATGACGCGGCCAGTGGTGCGAGGATCATCATCGCAATCGAGGCCAGCGGATTCACCCGTTCGCCATCTGAACCACGACCACCAAAAAACATCGCGAAATTAGCCAGCATTGCAATTGCACCGGCCATCGTCGCCGATATGGTGGAGATCAAAATATCGCGATGCTTGACGTGTGCTAATTCATGCGCCATCACCCCGCGCAACTCGCGCGCTGACAACATTTTGAGTATGCCGCTGGTCGCGGCGACCGCTGCGTGCTCAGGATTCCTACCTGTCGCGAAAGCATTGGGCTGCGCTTCGTCGATGATGAACACGCGCGGCATGGGTAGCTGTGCATTAGCAGCGAGTTCTTTGACCATATTGAAAAGGTAAGGCGAATTGGTTTCGTCAACCTGTTGTGCGTTGTACATCTTGAGCACCATGGTGTCGGAGAACCAGTAGGAAAAAATGTTCATTCCGCCACCAATAATCAAGGCCAGCAACATCCCCTGCGCGCCACCGATGTAAGCGCCAATCGCGCCAAACAGCGCCATGATGCCGGCCATCAAAATTGAAGTTTTCAGGTAGTTGAAAAACATGGTGAGGCTCCGTGTGTTTAGGGTTACAAATGCGCCCGCAAATGAGCAGGGAATTAGATGGGGGCAAGCCGGAAAAGTTCAATTAGACTTTGCCGCTTCCATCATCCGCTTAAGGAATTTTATGGCCGCCTCACCCAAAATCGTGATTGCCGGTGCCGGCAGTATCGGCTGTTATGTTGGTGGCGCACTTGCTTTGGCTGGGCGCGATGTGCGCTTGCTGCTGCGACCGCGCTTAGGCAGCGAATTGCGCGCGAACGGCTTGACGATTAGCGATCACAGCGGACGCACGCGATATTTAGCACCAGGGCAGTTTGGTCTCGCCACCGATGCGGCGGCTTTGGCGACCGCAGACATAATTTTGGTTACCGTAAAAAGCGCAGCAAGCGCTGAAATCGCCGCACAAATTGATGCTCATGCACGACCTGATGCGCTCATCGTCAGCTTTCAAAACGGCATCGGCAATGCCGATATTTTGCGTGCCGGTTGTGGTGGGCGCACCGTCTATCCGGGCATGGTTGGATTCAACGTGGTGCAGTTGGGCAAGGGAAAATTTCATCAAGCCACAGAAAGCGCACTCTATGTTCCAGCGCAAGCGCCATCACTCGCACCGCTGTTCAATGTGATCGGATTGAAGTGCCGCGCGCATCCCGACATGCAGGCAATTTTGTGGGGCAAGCTGCTCCTCAATTTGAACAACGCGCTCAATGCGCTCTCTGGCCTGCCTTTGTACGATCAATTGCATGACATTCGCTGGCGACGGCTGCAGGCGACGATGATGGACGAAGCCTTGGCCGCGATGTCGCGCGGCAATATTTCACCAGCCAAACTCACGCCAATTCCATCACGTTTTGTCCCATTTTTGTTTCGCTTGCCGACACCGATTTTCCGCCACGCGATGGCCGCGACGCTGACCATAGACCGCACAGCGCGCTCGTCAATGTCCGAAGATTTAGCGCTGGGGCGGATGACCGAAATCGATTATTTACAAGGCGCGGTGATTGCCCTGGCCAAACAACACGGGCTGAATGCGCCGCTCTGTGAGCGTGTCACCGATGCGATTCGTCAAGCCGAAACTGCCAAAGCCGGTTCGCCAAAGATGTCGCCGGAAGTCTTGGCCGGGGCGTAACGCTAGCGGCGCAATCCCGCCTCCAGCCAGTTGGTGCTGGTGATACGCCGTCCGCCGGGGCTTTGCACTTCCAACAAGCGAAGCGCGCCCTCGCTACAACTCACCACAATCCCTTCGGCAGTGGAGATAAATTTACCCGGCGCTGATGCAATGTCATTGTGATCAATCGCTTCCGCGCGCCAAACCTTGACTGGCTCACCGCCCAAATTAAATGTCGCGCCGGGAAATGGATTGAAGGCGCGAATCTTCCGCGCCAAAATTTCAGCCGATTCCTGCCAATCAAGCTGCGCTTCCGCTTTAGTGATTTTTGCCGCGTAGGTAAGACCCTCGGTCGGTTGCAACATCGGGGTCAAAGCATCAAGTCGCGCCAAGGTTTCGACGATCAAATCCGCCCCTAGACACGCTAATTTATCGTGCAAACTTCCCGTTGTATCGTCGGGCGAAATATCCATCGATTCATGCAACAACATTGCGCCGGTATCCAAACCTGCGTCCATCTGCATGATGGTGATGCCGGTCTGCCGGTCGCCCGCTTCGATGGCGCGATGTATCGGTGCAGCACCGCGCCAACGCGGCAGCAAAGAGGCGTGAATATTCACACAACCGCGTGGCGGAATATCGAGCACCGCTGGCGGCAATATCAAACCATAGGCGGCGACCACCATAATTTGTGCGCCGCGGTCTTGGCAAGCGGTGCGTATCGGTTCTTGTGTCGCCGGATCTTTGAGCCGCTCGGGTTGATACACCGCAATGCCATTGGCCATTGCGAGTTTTTTTACCGCACTTGCCTGCAAATGCATACCGCGTCCGGCTGGCCGATCTGGCTGCGTCAACACCAACACAATCTCATGTCCCGCACCAATGAGCGCCGCCAAAGCGTGCTCAGCAAATTCCGGCGTTCCGGCAAAAATAATCCGCACTAGAACGTCTCACGCGATTGTTTGACCAGCTTGGCTTTGATGCGCGTTTGCTTCAGTCGCGATAGATATTCAACGAACACTTTGCCATCCAGATGATCCATTTCGTGCTGTATGCAAACCGCCAGCAAATCGTCGGCGGCGAGAACAAATTCGTCGCCGCCGACATTCAAGGCACGCACCACAATATGCGAAGCGCGTTTCACGGTTTCGTAAATTCCAGGCACCGAAAGACAGCCTTCTTCGCCTTCGCATTCGCCGGATTTTTCGATCAATTCTGGATTGATAAAAGTCAGCAACTGGGATTTATCGTCCGACACATCAATCACCACCATGCGTACGTGCTGATTGACTTGGGTCGCCGCCAAGCCAATACCGGGCGCGGCATACATGGTCTCGGCCATGTCGGCGGCAAGCTGGCGTATCGTCGCGCCCACCGTTTTGATAGGTGTAGCGCACGTGTGCAAGCGTGGATCGGGGTAATGCAAAATCGGCAATAAGGCCATGAATCTACTCTTTAAGGAATTGATGTGCGACGCAATGTCGGGCAGAATCGGCGTGCACATCTGGAAAAATGTCGGGATCATCCCGCAGGAGACAACACCATGCGTCGCATTATATTCGCGCTCTTCATCAGCATCATTGCCAGCGTTGGCACGACAGCATTGGCAGCCACTGCCGCACCAAGCAAACCATTGGAATTGGTGGTTGGTGCGCCGGATCGTTATGTCGTGTTGCCGGGCGATACTTTGTGGAGTCTTGCCAACAAATTCCTCAAGGACCCTTATCGCTGGGGCGATCTTTGGAGGCTCAACAAAGATGAAGTGAAAAGTCCACAACGCCTCTATCCGGGTCAAGTGCTAACGCTCAACACGAGCGGCAGTTCGCCGACCATGGAAGCCAGCGCTATCAAGCTGGTGCCACGCGAATACATCGAGCAATTCAAAGTCGGCATTCCGTCGATCTCACCCACTGTCATTGAACCGTTCTTGACCGAACCCTTGGTGATGGAAACAGGTGACATGCAAGGTGTGGCACGGGTCGTGGCGTTGGGTGATGGCCGCGTGTTGGCCGGCGCGGGCGACCAGATATACACAACACCGGTGACGACCACTGCCAATCTGTGGCAAATTTTTCGTCCAACGACGGCGCTAGTTGATCCCGTTAGCAAAGCTGTGCTGGGCCATGAAGCGATGTTGCTTGGCACGGCAAAATGGGTACAAACTGGTGAGCTGAGCGAGTTTCGCATCCTCACCAGCAAGCTGGAAACTACCGCGGGGGATCGCTTGCTTCCCGCGCCACATCAGGATGTGCCAAGCTACCTGCCGCATGCGCCGGACAAGCAACTCGAAGGACGCGTACTCGGTATACCTGGTGGCCTCCATTTTGCTGGAACCAACTCCGTGATCACCATCAATTTGGGCAAAAAAGACGGCATTGAACGTGGCCATGTATTGATCACCGAACTGGCTGGCCCGACAGTAGAAGATCGTCAAGGGCGACCCAAATATGATTCTGTCGCCAGCTATCAACTGCCCAATTCACGCAACGGCATGTTGTTTGTGTTCCGTGTGTTTGATCAAGTTTCGTATGCCTTGGTGATGAGCGCGGGTCGTGCCATTGCGTTGGGCGACATGGTACGAACACCTTGATCTTTTTGTTCGACTAAGGCATGTCGACACCGCCAGATTTGGCGGCTTGGTTGCGGCTGTCGCTAATCCCCGGCATTGGTGCCGAAACACAGCGCAAACTGCTTAACGCCTTTGGTCTGCCGGAATCTATTTTTTCGGCAAGCCATAGTGCTTTGCGCAGCGCAATCGGCGATATCGCCGCGCAAAAATTTCTGCTCAGCCACGAAGCTCTAGCACCCGCTATAGATGCCGCGCTGGCATGGGCCAACGAGGCAGGCAACAGTATTTTTACGCTCGCAGATGCCGACTATCCAAAGGCCTTGCTCGAAGCCGCCGATCCGCCGGTGTTGCTGTACTGCAAAGGTCGCCGCGAATTATTAAGTCGCCCCATGCTGGCTATCGTCGGCAGCCGCAATGCGACCGCGCAAGGCGAGCGTGACGCCACAGCCTTTGCCAAAACGCTAGGCGACGCAGGTCTGACCGTAGTCAGTGGGCTGGCGCTTGGTATCGATGCAGCAGCGCATCGTGGTGGGCTGGAGACCGCCGCCAGCACAGTCGCCATCGTCGGCACTGGTGCAGACAGGCTTTATCCGGCCAGAAATGCAGCCTTGGGGCGCGAGCTAGCCGAGCGCGGCGCGATTATTTCTGAATTCCCATTGGGCACAGCGGCGCTGGCAAATAATTTTCCGCGTCGCAATCGCATCATCGCCGGGTTAGGCAAAGGCACCTTGGTGATTGAGGCCGCACTCAATAGCGGATCACTCATTACTGCCCGCCTTGCCGCAGACGCCGGTCGCGAGGTGTTTGCCATTCCCGGATCGATACATTCACCAATGGCACGTGGATGTCATCAGTTGATACGACAAGGCGCGAAGCTGGTAGAAACGGCAGAAGACATTTTGGAGGAATTGCGCGTGGATCGCCCGGCTCCGATAGTTAAGCGCGATACAAAATCGCCAGTTGATGCTGGTGACTTGGTGTCAAATGAAGAAAAAGTCCTCGCTGCCCTCGGCCAGTCGCCGACAAACCTTGAAACAATTGCGATACGCTCCGGCTTGACTCCCGCCGATCTCCTTGCCATCCTGCTCGCTATGGAACTCGGCGGGCAACTCGCACAACTGCCCGGCGGTCTTTATCAACGACTCAACTAATCATGATTGACATTCTCGTTTACTTGTTTGAAAACTATCAGCCCGATGCCTGCCCGGCACCTGCCGTGCTGACCAAAAAACTAACGGCCGCCGGCTTTGAAGCGGACGATATTTCGGCGGCATTGCACTGGCTCGACGGTTTGGGTGGTAGCGAAAATCTCGTGCCTATGGCACAGGGCACTGGCGCGATGCGGATTTACACCGCCGCCGAGCAAGACAAGCTCTCTACCGAAGCGCGTGGGTTTTTGGCTTTTCTTGAGCAAGCCGAAGCCATCGACTCTGTGCTGCGCGAAACAATTATCGAACGCGCGCTCGCGCTGCCTGCCGTAACTATTAGCGTGGATAGACTCAAGGTGATTGTGCTGGCGGTGGTGTGGCGGCGGCAACATGCGATTGATGCTTTGATTTTGGAAGAATTGCTCGCCGATGATGAGTTTGATGCAGATTTTGATTCACCCGCAGATGCTACCGTGATGCGAATTTTGCTGAACTAAGTAGGCGGTTGCGGCTGCACCAGACACAAGCCCACGCCAGACCCGATTTGCTTTTTTTGAAGTGGCACGCTTAAGATGCGCTGCCACTCTTGATCTCGAACGCCTGTTTTCTGACGGTTCAAACCAACAAAATGACCAAGCAACTCATCATCGCCGAGAAACCTTCTGTCGCTGCCGACATCGCCAAAGCCTTGGGCGGCTTCACCAAAACGGGTGATTATTTCGAGAGCGAAAACTATGTGCTCTCGTCCGCGATCGGGCATTTGCTTGAGCTTGCCGTGCCCGAAGAATTCGATATCAAGCGCGGCAAATGGAGCTTCACCCATTTGCCAATGATTCCGCCGCACTTCGCGCTCAACCCAATTGAGCGTACGGCGGAACGTCTGCGTTTGCTCACTAAACTGATCAAACGCAAAGATGTGACCGGCTTGGTGAATGCCTGCGACGCGGGTCGCGAAGGCGAGCTGATTTTTCGTTACGTTGCTCAGCACGCGCAAGGCACCAAGCTGAATAAACCGGTGCGCCGTTTGTGGTTGCAGTCGATGACGGCCAGCGCAATCAAGGATGGTTTCGCCCACTTACGTACCGACAAGGAAATGCTGCCATTGGCCGACGCAGCGCGCTGTCGCTCGGAAGCCGATTGGCTAATCGGTATCAATGGCACGCGCGCGATGACGGCCTTCAATTCCAAAGAAGGTGGTTTTTACAAAACACCAGTGGGCCGCGTACAAACCCCGACGCTGGCGATTATGGTCGAGCGCGAACGGCGAATAAAAAGCTTTGTCTCGCGTGATTATTGGGAAGTGGAAGGGGAATTTCAGTGCGTTGCAGGGACTTATCACGGACGTTGGTTTGATGAAAAATTCAAGAAACAGGATGACGAACACGCGCGTGCCGAACGCATTTGGACGCAGTCCGCGGCCGATGCCTTGCGCAAGAAATGCCTGGGCCAACACGCCACCGTAGAAGAAGAAAGCAAACCGAAAGTTGAAGCCTGTCCGATGTTGTACGACTTGACATCGTTGCAACGCGAAGCCAATGGACGCTTCGGATTTTCGGCCAAGAACACACTTGGGTTAGCGCAAGCCTTATACGAAAAACACAAGGCATTGACCTATCCACGAACCGATGCACGCCACCTACCTGAGGACTACATTACCACCGTCAAGGCAACTCTAGGGGCAATGGCCGACACGCCGTACGCGAAATTCGCCAATACGATTTTGAAGAGCGGCTGGGTGCATCCCAACAAACGCATTTTCAATAACGCCAAAATTTCCGATCACTTCGCCATTATTCCGACGGGGACTGAACCGAAGAATTTATCCGAGCCGGAACAAAAAATTTACGACTTGGTAACCAAGCGTTTTCTCGGCATATTTTTCCCTGCCGCCGAATACAACATCACTACGCGCATCACCCGTGTTGAAACCGAAGCCTTTAAGACCGAAGGCAAAGTGTTGGTTACACCCGGCTGGCTTACGGTGTATGGAAAAGAATCGCAAGAAGACAGCGATGGAAAAAGCGAAAGCCCCAACTTGCCAGCGCTAGAAAAAAACGAACGCGTGTGGACCAAAGACGTAGAAATCAAAGCCAAAGCAACGCAACCGCCACCGCGATTTAGTGAGGCGACGCTACTCACCGCCATGGAGGGCGCAGGCAAATTGATTGAGGACGAAGAACTGCGCGAAGCCATGTCGGAGCGCGGTTTGGGCACGCCGGCGACGCGTGCGGCGACCATTGAAGGGCTAATTTTCGAAGAATATTTGCATCGTAATGGGCGCGAATTGCAGCCGACCGCAAAGGCAACGACGTTGCTGTTTGCGCTCGAACAACTCAAGGTTGACGAGATTCGTTCGCCTGAATTAACCGGCGAATGGGAATTCAAACTCAAGGAAATGGAACACGGACGACTCGGTCGCGACGAATTCATGGCCGAGATTTCTCAGCGCACAAAGTTGATGGTTGAGCGCATCAAAACCGGCGAATTTGCCGACCCGGATTTCGGCACCTTGAAAACACCTTGCCCGAAATGTGGCGCAAAAATTCACGAAGGCTACAAGCATTTCACCTGCGAAAAATGTGACTACAAATTGTGGAAAGTCGTCGCCAGTCGCCAGTGGGAACCAGAGGAAATGGACGAGCTTTTGAGTAAGCGCGTGATCGGCCCGGTGCAAGGTTTTCGCAGCAAAATGGGGCGACCATTCGCGGCAATGATTAAGCTCAACGCCGAGCACGGCCCGGAATTTGATTTCGGCAATGGCGAGGGCGAAGGCGAAGCGGAGGAAGTTGATTTCTCGACGCAAGAATCTTTGGGTGCTTGCCCCAAATGTCAGAGCCGTGTGTTTGAACACGGCATGGCTTATGTCTGTGAGAAGTCCGTCGGTCCCGCTAAAACCTGCGATTTCCGCTCCGGCAAAATTATATTGCAGCAGGAAATGGGTCGCGCAGAAATGCAAAAGCTGCTTGAAACAGGCAGAACCAGTTTGCTCAAAGGCTTTATCTCAAATCGCACCAAACGGAAATTTTCGGCGTTTTTGGTGCGCGATGCGGCGACTGGAAAAGTTGGCTTTGAGTTTGAAGCACGGGTGGCGAAACCCGGTGCCAAACCATCAGCGAAACTAGCGGCTGCCCCAGTTGGTGCTGACGGCACGCCTTTGAAAGCAATGAAAACTAAAGCGCCAGTCAAGCTCAAGACGGCGGCTAAACCAAAAGCGGCAGCCAGGAAATCTGCGGCGAAAAAGAAGACGTGATAACAAGCATCGAATGACCGCCCATGCACAGCGAGCAAGTCCGCGCGATTCTTGATTTCTGGTTTTTACCAACGCACGATGCAAATCACAATCGTTCGCGCGTTGAATGGTTTCGCAAGGACGACAAATTCGATGCGCAGATTCGCGAAAGGTTTGGCGATGCAATTGAACCTGCATTGGCGAACAGTGCCGTTGATGAAAGAAATGCCGATGAAATGCTCGGACAAATTCTCTTGCTTGATCAATTCACCCGCAATATCTTTCGCGGTACTGCGCGTGCATTTTCCGGCGATTCACTGGCATTGAAGTTGGCAATGGCAATGACCGATTCGGGTCTTGACCAAACCTTGCCGCCGATTCGACGCACCTTTGTCTACCTACCTTTCGAGCATGCCGAAGATTTGGCGATGCAGAAAAAATCAGTCGCCTTATTTAGTGCATTGCGGATTAGTGGTGCGGATTTTGAGAGTCAGCTCGACTACGCCCAGCGGCATTTCGATATTGTCCGTCGCTTCGGACGCTTCCCTCATCGCAATGCGATTCTTGGTCGCGCATCGACTTTGGACGAAACAGAATTTTTGACCCAGCCCGGTTCGTCGTTCTAAACCTCATTTCGCGTTAGCATGGCGAATCCCGCTTAATAACGGTGACGAAAATCTACCCATTAATGGAGTACGCCATGAATCATTTCGCTGTGAAATTTGTCGGTCTTTCTCTGCTCGCATTCGCAGCGAATTCGCCTGCCTTCGCCACAAAGCCTCCCGCGGCGGTTGATGCAAAACGCCTCATCGCCGCTGATCAAGAGCCAGGCAATTGGATGAGTCACGGGCGAACTTATTCTGAGCAACGCTTTAGCCCACTCGAGCAAATAAACGATAGCAATGTGTCGCGCCTTGGTCTTGCTTGGGCGCATAAATTTGACGACGAACGCGGCGTGGAGACCACCCCGATTGTGGTCGATGGCGTGATGTACAGCAGCGGGCCGTGGAGCAAAGTGGTGGCACTCAATGCCAAGACCGGCGAAGTGCTATGGAAGTTTGATCCGAAGGTGGAAAAAGTTGTCGCCGCGAAAGGATGTTGCGATGTAGCGAATCGCGGTGTCGCGGTGTGGCAAGGAAAGGTTTTTGTCGGCAGTTATGACGGACGGCTAATTGCGCTCGATGCCAAAACCGGCAAGCAATTGTGGTCGACACTGACCGTGGATACCAAGCGCAGCTACACGATTAGCGGCGCGCCGCGCGTGGTCAACGGTCTGGTGTTGATTGGCAATGGCGGCGCTGAGCTTGGTGTGCGCGGCTATGTCTCGGCCTACGACAGCAAGACCGGCAAGATGAAATGGCGTTTTTACACCGTGCCCGGCGATCCGAAAAAACCCTACGAAAACGACGCCATGAAGATGGCTGCCAAGACTTGGGACGGCGACCAGTATTACAAATGGGGCGGCGGCGGCACGGTATGGGATTCGATTTCCTACGACCCTGAACTCAATTTGATTTACCTTGGCGTCGGCAATCCGTCGCCATGGAATCCGAGTGTCCGTAGCCCTGGTAACGGTGACAACTTGTTTATCTCATCTATCGTGGCCATCCGTCCCGACACGGGAAAATACGTTTGGCATTTCCAATTGGCGCCGCGCGACGGTTGGGATTACCCTGCGACCTCCCAAATTATTCAGGCCACTTTGCCGATTGATGGCAAGCCGCGTAAGGTGCTGATGCAAGTCCCCAAACATGGTTTTGTGTATGTCATCGACCGCGAAACCGGCAAATTGATTTCTGCCGAAAAGTACACAGAAGTGAATTGGGCCGACGGCTATAACCTGACCACCGGTCGACCGATCTTGACCGGCAAAGGTGATTATTCAAAAGAACCCAAGTTGGTCTATCCAGGCACACAAGGCGGGCATAACTGGCAACCGATTTCCTTCAGTCCGAAAAGCGGCTTGCTGTATTTTGGCGAAACCCGTTTGCCCACGCTGCACATCAATGATCCCGATGCAAAATTTCAGGATCATGGACGGCGTTGGAATCTCGCCGAAAAAATTGTGATGCCGGAGACGCCACAGGAACTTGCTGAAATGACGGCCTTGGTCAGTTCCAGTCTGATCGGGTGGGATCCAGTCACGCAAAAGAAAGTCTGGCAAATACCGCATAAGATTCCTGTCAGCGGTGGCACGCTCTCAACCGCAGGCAACTTGGTGTTTCAAGGTACGTATGACGGTCGGTTCGTCGCCTATGCCGATAAGACCGGCAAAACACTTTGGGAGTCCAATGCCCAAACCGGGGTGATGGCCGGGCCAATTAGTTACAGTGTTGATGGCGAACAATATGTGGCAGTTGGTGCGGGTCTCGGTGGTTCGTTTGGCGTTACCTTTGGCGAATTAGCCAAGGCCACCAACGTACCGACTATCAGCCGCATGCTGGTCTATAAACTCGATGGGAAAGCGACCTTACCGGCGCTTCCTGTGATTGCCAAGAAGGAGCTTGATCTGCCACCCATGCCGGGTATTGATGCGGTCAACAAAGGGCGAGAGTTGTTCAACAACCAGTGCGTTTTTTGTCACGGTGTTGCCGCTGTCAGCGGCGTAAGTTTCACACCCGACCTGCGCTACTTGAGCAAGGAAACCCGAGCGCAATTTGTCGGCATAGTTCTGGGCGGATTGCGTGCCGACAAAGGCATGCCGCATTTCCATATCCAGCTCACGCCTGAAGAAGTCAATCTGGTGCATGACTATTTGATCAAGCGGACGTATGATTTAAAAGACGGGAAATGATTTTGTTAACGAAAAAACCCGGCATTCGCCGGGTTTTTTTGGCCCAACCGAAGACTAGCGTTGCCGCTGACCGCTGTGATAGGTCGCACCAGCGGGCTTGCCGCCGCCCGAACGTGGCGCATGACCGGCACGCGGCGGGTGGCTGCGACCAGCAGGGCTGGAGCGCGGTTTTTCACCGTTACGCGACGGTGAAGAACGCCGCACGGGGGTTGCCACTTTCGGCGTCGGTCGGGTTTGCTGCGGCTCAAAACCGGGCATCACGGATGAATCCAATTCACGCTTGAGCAGACGCTCGATGTCGCGCAATTGAATCCGCTCATCAAGACTGACGAACGACAACGCTTCACCGCTGGAACCGGCACGACCGGTGCGGCCGATGCGATGAATGTAATCTTCCGGCACATGCGGCAACTCAAAATTCACCACCCGCGGCAAGGAATCAATGTCGATGCCACGTGCCGCGATATCGGTCGCCACCAAGGCCGCCAAGCGGCCTGATTTGAAGTCAGCCAAGGCGCGAGTACGTGCGCCTTGTGTTTTGTTGCCGTGCAAGGCAGCGGTCTTTACACCCGATTGCTCAAGCTTCTTGGCCAGCGCATCGGCGCCGTGCTTGGTGCGGCAAAAAATCAGCGTTTGATGCCAACCATGCTGCTCAAACAAGTGCAGCAGCAAATCCTTTTTCTTGTCCTGATCGCAACGTATCACCGATTGCGAAACCATCTCGGCAGGCGCATTGCGACGCGCTACTTCAACCAAGGCGGGATTGCGCAATACGGCGTGCGCCAGATCGCGTACCTCGGGTGCAAAGGTGGCCGAGAACAACAGTGTCTGCCGATCTTTTGGGCACTTGGCGATGATCTTGCGAATATCGTTGATGAAGCCCATGTCGAACATACGATCGGCTTCGTCAAGCACCAGCGTTTGAATCTTGCCCAAATCGACGTTGCGATTGCCCATATGGTCAAGCAAACGGCCCGGCGTGGCGACCAGAATATCGATCCCGCGACGCAGCGCGCCGACCTGCGGAACAATGCTCACGCCACCAAACACGGCCAGACTTTTCAGTCCGGTGTGTTTGCCATATACCTTGACACTTTCAAGCACTTGCGCCGCCAGCTCACGAGTGGGTACTAGCACCAACACCCGTGGTGCGATTTTGCTTTGCGACGGATTGAGCGCTGTGCTCATCAAGCGATGCAGGATGGGCAGCACAAAGGCCGCAGTTTTTCCTGTGCCGGTTTGGGCGAGACCTTCGAGGTCGCGACCAGCCAGTACGTGGGGAATTGCCTGCGCCTGAATCGGCGTTGGCGTGTCATAACCCTGCTCGCCAACGGCGCGCAGAATCTCGGCCGACAGGCCAAGTTCATTGAACAACATTTTGAAATACCTCTGGAACCGACCACCTTGTCGCGTTGCGAATAAGGCCAGTCCGGACGGAACTCGTTGAGGGTAAAACCGGAGAGCAACCGAATGTTGCTCATCAGGCACAACCGGGGACTGAAGCTCGGCTGCGAAGAGCGCGCAGTCTAGCACAGGTGACGGGTGGGTTGTTGCAGTGCGGGAGTTGAGCGTAAACTACGCGCCTCGCTTAGGGAGATGGTCAATGGAAAACGAGAAGACTTACTGGTTTCCGGCTAAAACTTACGGCTGGGGATGGGGATTGCCAAACCGCTGGCAAGGCTGGGTGGTTATGGCAGTTTTTGTAGTGATGCTGATCGGCGGGGGAGTTTTCCTTTTGTCTGACTCGGTGGGCGTTGCGGGTAATATATTTGTCGCTTATGCAAGCTTACTATTCACACTCCTCGTAGCGGTGTGCTGGCTCAAAGGCGAACCGCCTGGCTGGCACTGGGGAGACAAGTAAGAGCCAAGGAATATATCTGGCATTGTCGTGGAATTTTTATGCAATACCAATGTCCACATATCAACTTTTCTATCACATTTCCCGGAAATTTATATTGAATAAGCTCTGTCGTCATGGTGATTTTGCGCGAACCACCACCAAGCTCCTCGTGTTCGCCCCCTTCATAGTCACTACGCAGGCATTTGCGCAAGAGCTACCGGCCATTGGTGACCAGACACCACGTCCAGCGATACAGCGCGTGGAAGTTGGCGCACGCCTGCTCAATGGCACCGAACTGCGTCGCAATGCGATGGTCGCCAAGCAACTTTATGGCCGCGAAGAGCTGGATAAATATGGCGACACCAATGTACTTGACGTGCTCAAGCGTTTACCCGGGGTGAATGTGCAAGGTGGCGCGGCGCGCATGCGTGGTTTAGGTTCGGGCTATACGCAAATTTTGCTCAACGGCGATCCGGCGCCACCCGGATTTGCACTCGACCAACTCGATCCTTCGCAAGTTGAACGTATCGAAGTCACCAAAGGCCCAACCGCTGACCAGAGCGCGCAGGCAGTGGCCGGCTCGATCAACATCATCCTCAAGGAGGCGCCGCGCTTGTCACAACGCGACTTGCGCATGGGTGTGAATTACAACTACGACCATCCGGTCGCCAACGCGAATTTGACGCTGGGCGAGCGCTTTGGCGCGGTCGGTGTGTTCGCACCGATTTCAGTTTTTGAATGGCGCAATCAAAGCCAATTTGAGAATCAGCGCTTCATGCCGGGAACCAACAATCTGCCGGCGCTTTCGGTACAAAACGGCGGGCAACTCAATTGGGGTTCGGGCATCAATATAGGTCCGCGCCTCACCTGGAAAATCAGCGATGAAGAAACGCTTTCGCTACAAACTTTTGCCAACAAGGGTCACTGGAATAATCAAACCGACTTCCGAAATCGCACCCTGTCCGGCCTGCCGATTTTTGACGACGACAACAAAAGCCACGGCACCTTCCAAAATATTCGCGGCAATGCGCAATGGGTAAATCGCTTTAGCGATAGTCAGCGCATCGAGATCAAAGCCGGTCTGCAAGACGTTGCCAATACCTTTAACACCGACACCTTCTGCGGCGGCGCACCTTACCTCATGACGCATGGCGAAAACAAAGATCAGGGCATCACTCAAAGTGGAAAATACACCCAGCTTTTGGGCGAAGAACACAGCCTGACGGCAGGTTGGGATTTGGAATATCGCAAGCGTGAAGTCACGGCGGCGACCACACAGCTGGGCGTGCCGTTGCTGCCACAATTCGACGGTCAGCCGTTTTCTGCACGCATCGACCGCAGCGCTTTTTATGTGCAGGACGAATGGGAAATTTCGCCGCATTGGTCGACCTATTTCGGCCTGCGCAATGAGCGCATAGCCACGCAAAGTCGGGGAACGGGAACCGACGTGAGCAATTCAAGTTCAGTGCTCACGCCCTTATGGCATATCAATTACAAATTCGATCCCGCCTCGCGCGACATGATACGTGCCAGCCTGACACGCAGCTACCGTGCACCGGACGCTGGCAGCATGCTGGCGCGTCCTCGCCCGAATCAGAGCTTTACCGACCTCACGCAAAGCAACACAGAACTTGCTGCCGATAATATCGGTAATGCGGCATTAAAGCCGGAGCTCGCGACCGGCTTGGACATCGCTTACGAGCGCTATCTGAGCGGTGGCGGCTTAATCAGCATCGGCGGGTTTCATCGGCGCATCAGCGATTTGATGCGCAACATCACTACGCTGGAAATCGTCAACTACGCTACTGCACCGCGTTGGGTTTCGCGACCGGTAAATTTTTCGCGAGCCACCACCACCGGCATAGAGCTCGAAGTCAAAGGCCGCGCCGGCGAACTTATGCCATCTCTATTCGACCCAAAATTGGCGCTCAATCTGCGCGGCTCGCTCAACTTTTATCGCTCCAATGTCGCCGCCTTGCCCGGCCCCAACAATCGACTAGACAGCCAGCAACCCTGGGCCGGCACGCTAGGTTTCGATTATCGTTTTAGCAACTTCCCGTTAACCGTCGGCGGCTCGCTCAACTTCACACCGAGCTACACCACCCAACAATCACTAACGCAAACGGTCGATGCCGGGCGTTCCCGCGCGATTGATTTGTTTGCCCAGATGCCTTTGTCAAAGGCACTCTCCATACGCTTCGCTGCCAATAACGTCTCGCCATTTGAAAACGAATCGCGCACCTTGTTAAGCAGTGGTTATTTCAATAGTTCGACACGCAAAAGCCGCACGACCGTGGGAGCGGGTTTTGATTTGAAGATGTGAGTGCTGCAACAAAGTATCGTCAATCGCGCCCGAAAAAAAGAGGCGGCCGAAGCCGCCTCTTTTTACCAACAATTTGAATCGCTTACAGCGCTGAACTCCACACCACGTTAAGCGCAGTGTCGCGTCCGGCTGGGTTGCTAAAGGTTGAGCTTACGCCCACCGATAGTTCGCTGCTCTTACCCACTGAGGTGCTGCCACCGACTGCGGCGCGGCCAAAGCCGCCAGTGTCGTTGCGGGTGGCGATTGCAATCGACGAACCAGTAGCTGCCATGCCAGAGAAGAAGGTACGTTCGTTTTTCATGAACTGATAGTCGTAGCTCAGTTGTGCGTAAGGACGGAAGGTCGAAGCCGAGCCGCCTGCCAACTCGTAGCCGACGCGGTAGTGGCCTTGCTGGGCGGTTTGCGCGCCAACGCTGATTGCGGTGGAGCTTGAACCTTCGCTAAACGCTTTGATGCGAGCAGCTTCCCAATCCACACCCACGAATGGGCCATGAACAAAATCGCTGGTGCGCATTTGATAGCCAAGCTGCGCTTTCGCACCGGTATGACGACCACCAAAGCTTGCCAGCTCGGTGACGGTCGTAATGCCCAATGACGCATTGCGGAAACTGTCGAAGCTCAGCACGCCCTGGCTAATCAAGCCATTGACGTACCAGTTTGCGTCGAGCTTGCGTGTCGCGTACAAGGTCAGCATGGTTTCTTCGTATTTCAACTTGCCCGCGTTATTGATCAGATCGAAGTCGGCCTTTTCACGGCCCAAAGTACCGCCCACCAGCATGTTGTCGCCCCAAGTAGCTTCGTAGCCGAGCGTGAAAGTGCGGGTATCGCCATCGGCCGATTTGTTGCCACTGGCATCGTTGGCGCGCGCATTGGCGTAATCGCCGGCGACGAACATTCTGTCGCCTTTGTAGCCGACGTTTTGATAACTGCGGGTACGGCTATCGACCGTGCGCCACTCGGCACCGGAACGACCCAGCGGAACTTGTGCGGAGGTGGTCGACAAGCCAGCACCGGTGTAGATCGAATCAAGCGAACTGGTAATCCAATTGGCAATCGCGGCATGCGCGGCAGCGGTGATATGTAATGGATCGGCATAGAGAGCGCCGGCACCTGCCACGCCGTGACAGGCTGTCCAATTAGTTGATACCGCAATGGTCGGATTGCAAATCGGGGTAGTGATGTTGGTGAAACCAAATGTGGCCGGGTGCAGGTTGATGTAGTCACTCATCTGCGCGAAATTGAACAACATCGCGCTACCTTTTGGCAGGGCTGCAGCCAAGGTTTGGCTATACGCCTGTGGCAACAGACCGGCCAAGGTGATGATGCCGGCGGAGGCTGATTTACCGGTTGCTGTCAAAGTTGCTGCCTGAGCGGTTGCCGTTGCAGCCTGAGCGGTCAGAGTCGCCGCGTTTGCGGTCGCGGCGGTCGCTATTGCCGTCTGAGTGGCAGCGGTAGCTGGGTCGTTTGCTAAGGTCGCAGCAGCAGCGGCGGCAGTAGCAGCAGTGGCAGCTTGAGTCGCGGTAGTAGCGCCTAACGTAAGTTGTGCTGCACCAGCCGTGGCCGTCGCGGCACCTGCATCGTATTGCGCTTTGGTTCCCGCAGCACTTTGTATGGTGGTTGGCACATTCGCCAAGCTGCCCAGATCAAGCAAGATGATGTTTTGAGCGCCAGCTGCGCGAAGTTGAGCCACCTGCGCCACCACTCCCAGCGCCGCTGCCACCATATTGTTAACAGCCACAGTACTACCGCCGCCTTGAGCAGCCGGAGTCAGGCCGACGGTGATGTTTGGGGAAACATCATTGCCGCCGATGAAAATTGTGTAAAGCGCTTTTGAATCAAGCTTGCCACCCGAGCGGGTGATCAGATCCGTAATCTGTGTGCCGGAGCCTTTGGCTGTTGCGCCATCCGCCACGCGCGCGCCGCCAACGGCAAAGTTAGTGCCGGTTGCGTTAGGTAGCTGTGTCAAGCTCAACAAATTGGTATAGGCGGAGGTCTGCACCGAACCGTAGTGGGCAGAAATCAGCGCGGGGAATTCGCCTTGGCCAGTGGCTGCATTGGAATACCAGTTTCCCGGTGTACCGAACGCGCCGACATCGCTGTAGCTATCACCGAACGAATAAACGCGGGTAAAAACGTTAGGTTGGACGGGAGCTGTTGTTTGGGCAAATGCGCTGCCGGCAATCATGCCGAACGTCAAGGCGCTGGCAATAATATTGCGTTTGAGTTTCATGGTTTTCCTCTCGGGCTTGGTGGGTTTGCTGAAGTAAGTCTCGCGTTGGCGGATGCCGTCAAACGGTCAATCATGATACCGCTGGCGCACGGTAATGGGGCAGCCGATGCGAGTCGTCGTCGAGGCGCCATAGGCTCTGTGGTAAAAAACGTACAGCACAACGAATCGACAGCCTTTTCATTACGGAGAAATGTTCATGGGTATCTACGAAAAATATCTATTGCCACATGTCATCAATTGCGCCTGCGGTATCAAACCGGTACAGCGGCAACGGCAAAAGGTCGTGCCTCAAGCACGCGGGCGGGTGCTCGAAGTTGGCATGGGCTCGGGGCTGAACTTGCCGTTTTATGACCCATCCAAGGTCGAGTTTGTGTGGGGGCTGGAACCATCGGAAGGCATGCGCAAAAAGGCGCAAAAAAATCTTGCCAAGGCGGCGGTGGAGGTGCGCTGGCTGGATTTGCCCGGCGAACAAATTCCGCTCGACGATGATAGCGTCGACACGGTGCTGCTGACCTACACGCTGTGCACCATTCCTGATTGGCAGGCGGCGCTCGTGCAAATGCGCCGCGTGCTCAAGCCCGGCGGCGAAATGATTTTTTGCGAACACGGATTGGCCCCTGACATCGGCATACAGAAATGGCAGGCGCGAATCAATCCCTGGTGGGGGAAAATTGCCGGCGGCTGTCATTTGAATCGCCCGATTCCGCAGTATCTGGAGCAAGGCGGATTTGCCATCAATAAAATGGAAACCATGTATTTACCGGGGCCGAAAATCGCCACGTACAACTATTGGGGCGTCGCGACAGCGAAATAGTTGTTTCCGCAGCGGCGGTGGCATGGCGATTGCATTGTGCACGTCATGCTAAGCATACTTATCATCGACGAGTCGCGCGCGCGCGTCAGCGAACTTTGCGCCGCCTTGGTGCTGGCCGGCCATAGTGTTGCCGCCGTATTGCCCTCGATGCTTGACCTCAGCGCGCAGATTGAGGCTCTGCGTCCCGACGTCATTCTGATTGAAACCGACTCGCCTTCACGCGACACGCTGGAGCATTTGGCTCTGCTCAATCGTGAGCTGCCGCGCCCCCTGATCATGCTGACTCAGGATGGCAATGTCGACATCATGCGCGCGGCCTTCAAAGCCGGGGTTTCCGCCTATGTGGTTGATGTGGTTGATTTAGCGCGACTTAAGCCTATTGTCGATGTGGCGATATTGCGTTTTGAAGAGCATCAAGGTCTGAAACTGGAACTGGCGTCCACCAAGCAAAAACTGTCCGAGCGCAAGCTGGTCGAGAAGGCCAAAGGCATATTGATGAAATCACGCAAACTTGATGAAGAGCAGGCCTATGGAGCGCTGCGTACTTTGGCGATGGAACGTGCGCTACCACTAGGAAAAGTCGCTGGAGATTTGGTGGAAATGGCAAAACTCCTGCTTTAGATCGCCATGCCTACACGCATCAATGCAGTGCGCCGACCTGCAATGGAGCCCTATCGCAGTGCAGCATTGGTGCGTTGACGGCGTGTCGCCAGCACCAACTGGCCGGTCTCATTTCGCCTCAACCTCCCCATCACAAATGGCCTCTCCCCATTTTCTTGGCTTGCTGGCACAAGGCTTGCTGAATATCCACTGAGCGCCGAATCAACGACGGTTCGGTGCAAATGACAAAGGTGTCTGTTATTCGCGCTTGGTTTTCTACCAACGTGGACAACGGTCACCATTTTTTTGCCTTTTGCGGAGATAGCAATGACTCATGAAAACCCGTCTGTACCAACGTCGGCTCCCAGCACTGTTGATGCGCTCACCACATCGGACGCACGCCGCGACTTTATGCGCCAAGGAATACACCTCGCTACCGGTGCCGCGCTGATGGGACTCTTGCCACCGGGAATTCGCAACGGTGCCTGGGCCGCTGGCTCGGACGCGCCCGAGAAAAAAGAAGTCCGCATCGGATTTATTCCACTCACCGATTGCTCTTCGGTCGTAATGGCAGCGGTGAATAAATTTGACGAGAAATACGGCATCAAAATTATCCCGACCAAGGAAGCATCGTGGGCGTCAGTGCGCGACAAACTGGTCAATGGCGAGCTGGACGCCGCGCACGTGCTCTATGGCCTGGTGTATGGCGTACAGCTTGGCATAGGCGGACCGAAGAAAGACATGAATGTACTGATGACTTTGAATCAGAATGGTCAAGCCATCACGCTGTCGAATCAGCTCAAGGACAAAGGCGCGACCGACGGTACGGCACTGGCAAAGTTGATTGCCAAGAAAGAACGCGAGTACACCTTCGCGCAAACTTTCCCCACCGGCACACACGCGATGTGGCTGTATTACTGGCTGGCCGCGCACGGCATCGACCCGTTCAAGGATGTGAAAAACATCACCGTGCCGCCACCGCAAATGGTCGCCAACATGCGCATCGGCAACATGGACGGCTATTGCGTCGGCGAGCCATGGAATAACCGCGCGATTGTCGACAATATCGGCTTTACCGCCACCACCACGCAAGACATCTGGGTCGATCATCCCGAGAAAGTGCTTGGTGCGACCGCGGAATTCGTGAACAAGAATCCCAACACCGCACGTGCCATGACCGCCGCGATTATTGAAGCGGGTCGCTGGATAGATGCCGGGCTGTCGAACAAGCAAAAGACCGCCGATACGGTTTCCAGCAAGGCCTATATAAACACTGATTCCGACGTCATCGTCGCGCGCATGCTCGGTCGCTACAACAACGGTCTCGGAAAGACCTGGGATGATAAAAACGCGATGAAGTTTTACAACGACGGCGCGACAAGTTTTCCCTATCTGTCGGATGCGATGTGGTTCATGACCCAGCACAAACGCTGGGGATTGCTTAAAGACGATCCTGACTATCTGGCGGTCGCCAAACAGGTCAATCGCATCGACATCTACAAACAAGCGGCGACCGCTGCCGGTGCGCCGATTCCGAAAAGCGACATGCGTACCCACAAGTTGGTTGATGGTGTGACGTGGGATGGCAAGGATCCGAAAAAATACGCCGCCTCATTCAAGATTCATGCTTAGGAAAGGATCACCGAGATGACTGTGCTTGCACTCAAGCGACCCGCATTGCTTTCAGCTCAAGCAATTGACGGCGTGTCACCAGCACCAACTGGCGAATTGTCTGTCGCGCTGGTGACCACGCCATCCCCGTCAAAAACCGTGAGCGATGCATCGGCACAACAGAGCAAGGCAGATCGCGCTTTGGCGCGCCGCGACGCGAGCTACGAAATCATCCGCCGTGTCATTCCGCCATTGGTCGGCGCAGCGCTGTTGCTGCTGGTGTGGTCGCTGGTGGCGATGCGCAACACCAACATCCCCGGTCCGACCAAAACCTGGGAAGCGGCGCAAGTCATTTTCGCCCATCCCTTTTATCGCAACGGCCCGAATGATCAGGGCATAGGCTGGAATGTACTGGCGTCACTCAAACGTGTTGGCATAGGCTTCGGTTTGGCGGCGTTGGTTGGCATTCCGCTCGGCTTCATGCTTGGTCGCTTCGCCTTCATGAGCCGCATGTTCGATCCCATCATCAGCTTGTTGCGACCGGTGTCACCACTGGCCTGGTTGCCGATTGGTCTGCTGGTTTTTCAGCGCGCCGACCCGGCGGCGACGTGGACCATATTCATCTGCTCCATCTGGCCGATGATCATGAACACCGCCCAGGGTGTGCAGCGCGTGCCGCAGGATTACCTGAATGTCGCACGCGTTTTGGCGCTGCCTGAATCGCAAGTGGTCACCAAAATTTTGTTCCCCGCCGTCCTGCCCTACATGCTCACCGGCATCCGCTTGTCCATCGGTACGGCATGGCTGGTCATTGTCGCTGCCGAAATGCTCACCGGCGGTGTGGGCATAGGTTTCTGGGTGTGGGACGAATGGAACAACCTAAAGGTCGAACACATTTTGATTGCCATTTTCGTTATCGGCATCGTCGGTCTGGTGCTGGAGCAAATGCTCTTGCTGATGGCAAAACGTTTTAGCTACGAGGCCAGATAGCCATGAAATCAACAACCAAACCACTGCTCAAAGTTGAAAGCGTTGGCCAGACCTTCAATACCAAAACTGGCAAATTCGTCGCCCTGCAAAACATCAATCTGGCGGTCAATGAAGGCGAGGTCGTCACCTTGATTGGTCACTCCGGTTGCGGCAAATCCACGCTGCTGAATTTGATCGCCGGTTTGACCCTGCCCAGTAGCGGCGTCCTGTTGTGCAACGAGCGAGAAATTGCCGGTCCCGCGCCTGAGCGTGCGGTGGTGTTTCAAAACCACAGCTTGCTGCCTTGGCTGACTTGTGCCGGCAACGTCATGCTGGCGGTCGAGCGGGTGTTCGGGCGCAAGGAGCGCAAGAGTCAACTCAATTCGCGCGTCGCTGCGGCACTGGAAATGGTGCATATGGAACACGCGATGGACAAGTATCC
>JANYAW010000334.1 GCA_025361105.1 Rhodocyclaceae bacterium
GGTGGGGCGAGTAAATTGCGTTGGGCGATGGGTGGGCGCAGCGCAGAAAAACTCGCTGCCGTGCGTGACGAAATCGGTGCACCGAAAGACACACCGCTAGTCATCACCGATGCTGCAGATGTCGCCAGTTTGAAAGCCTTGACTAACCGCACGCGCCTAGTCCTGACCACCGTCGGTCCTTATCAACTTTACGGCAATGAACTTGTCGCCGCCTGCGCGACATCGGGTACCGATTACGTCGACCTTTGCGGCGAGCCAGTGTGGATGCGCAACATGATCGACGCGCATGAAGCCGAGGCCAAGGCCAGCGGCGCCCGCATTGTGTTTTCATGCGGCTTCGATTCCATCCCGTTTGATTTGGGTGTGTTGATGTTGCAAGACGAAATGCAGAAAAAATACGGTAAGGCGGCCAACCGCGTGCGTGGTCGAGTACGCAAAATGAAGGGTACTTTTTCTGGTGGTACGGCAGAGAGCTTCAAGGCCACGATGGCGGCTGCAGCGGCCGATCCGCGTGTGGCTGGTCTGTTGCGCGACCCCTTCTCGCTGACTCCCGGCTTTACCGGCCCCAGCCAGCCGCATGGTGCCAAACCGATGCTCGACGAAACACTCGGCGTGTGGGTTACGCCTTTCATCATGGCGGCGATTAACACGCGTAATGTGCATCGCTCGAACTTTCTGATGCAGCATCGCTACGGTGCAGATTTTGTCTACGATGAAATGGTTATCACCGGTGCGGGCGAGAAAGGCGAAGCGATTGCCAATGCGATGGCCGCCGACAAATCTTTCGGTGGCAAAGACGGCCCCAAGCCCGGCGAAGGACCATCAAAAATCGAGCGCGAAACCGGTCATTACGATGCGCTCTTCGTTGGTGGAAATGCCGACGGCAATACGCTGCGCGTCGGTGTCACTGGCGACCGCGATCCGGGCTACGGTTCGACTTCAAAGATGATCGTTGAAGCCGCGTATTGTTTACTCAACGAATCGGCGGCGACCAAAGGCGGCATCTGGACACCGGCATCGGCGATGGGCGCGCCGCTTATCAAGCGCTTGGTGGACAACGCCGGGCTGACGTTTGCAGTAGAAGCCGAATAGGCAATTCAGTCAGCGGCACGGTGGAAACCGCAGCTTCCACCGTTTATTTTTTGCCCAACAAAGCTTTCAAATCGGCGAACGGTGAATGGGTCGCCGCGCTGCTTGTAGCGTTGGCACCGCTCACGCCGGTAGCGGCTTCGAGTTGGCGCTGATGCTCGTTGTCATGGCAATACAGGCAGAGTAACTCCCAGTTGCTGCCGTTGACAGGATTGTGTTGATGATTGTGATCGCGATGATGCACGGTCAGTTCGCGCAGATTTTCTCGAGTAAAGGTTCGCGCGCAACGGCCACAGACCCACGGATATATTTTCAACGCCTGTTCTCGATAAGTCTCACCGCGTTCGTCGGCGGCGCGGCGTGCATCGGCGACGATACGATCAAGCTTGCTGGCAGATTCATCATTCATCACCATATCTTAGCGCGGCCGTCAATTGGTGCTGGTGAAACAACAACAAAACCAAAAACTACCAGCGACAAGGCGGTCGCGCAAGAGACGCGCTCTGCGCCGTCGCGTGTGACAACACGCCGTCACACCGGTTGCGCTGGCTCATGCGCCGTTAGAATGTCGGCTTGGGCAACCGCAACATCGGCGGCGCCTCCAAAATCAAGAAAGTCCGCCTCATGCAACGCAAAATCCTCGTCACCAACGCCCTGCCCTATGCCAATGGTGCAATTCATTTGGGGCACATGCTGGAGTTGATTCAAACCGACATCTGGGTGCGCTTTCAAAAACAGTGCGGGCACGAATGCTATCTGGTTTGCGCCGACGACACGCATGGCGCGCCGATTATGTTGAGTGCAGAAAAAGAAGGCATCACGCCAGAGCAACTGATCAACCGTGTGTATGTCGAACACACCCGTGACTTCGCCAGCTTTCATATTGGTTTTGATAACTATCACACCACGCATTCGGACGAGACACGCGAATACGCCGAGAAGATTTATTTGGCGCTCAAGGCCAATGGCCTGATTGAAATGCGGGTGATTGAGCAATATTTCGACCCGATTAAATTGATGTTTTTGCCGGATCGTTTCATCAAAGGTGAATGCCCCAAATGCGGCGCGAAGGATCAATACGGCGACTCCTGTGAAGTTTGCGGCGCGGCCTACACGCCGACCGATTTGAAAAACGCCTACTCGGCTGTGACCGGCGCGAAACCTGAACTGCGATCTTCGGAACATTATTTTTTCAAATTGTCAGACGCGCGCTGTCAGGAATTTTTGCAAACCTGGACGCGCGAACCCGGCCGCTTGCAAGCCGAAGCGTCCAACAAAATGCAAGAGTGGTTGGGCGATCCTGCCAGCAATGCAGCAGCAGCGAATCCGCTGACCGACTGGGACATCTCGCGCGATGCGCCTTACTTCGGATTTGAAATTCCCGATGCGCCGGGAAAATATTTTTATGTCTGGCTGGATGCGCCGATAGGCTACATGGGTTCGTTCAAGCATTTATGCAATCGAACCGGCCTTAATTTCGATGATTTTTGGGGCGTTGATTCCACTGCCGAGTTGTATCACTTCATCGGCAAAGACATTCTTTATTTCCATGCGCTGTTCTTTCCCGCGACGCTTAAATTTTCTGGTCATCGCACGCCGACCAAAGTTTTCGCACACGGATTTTTGACTGTCGATGGCGCGAAGATGTCCAAGTCGCGCGGCACCTTCATCACTGCCGAGTCCTACATCAATACCGGCTTGAATCCGGAGTGGCTGCGCTATTACTTCGCCGCCAAATTGAACGGCTCGATTGAAGATATTGATTTGAATCTGGAAGATTTTGCCCTGCGTGTGAATTCAGATTTGATTGGCAAATACATCAACATCGCCAGCCGCGCCGCAGGCTTCATTGCCAAGCGCTTCGGTGGTGCGCTGTTAGGGGGCGACGATCAAAAATTCCGTGCCGATTTGCCCGGCATTATTGAAGCTGCCGACGAAATCGCCGCGCACTTTGAAGCGCGCGACACCGCCCGTGCCGTGCGCCGCATCATGGCGCTGGCCGACACGGTGAATCAATACGTCGACAAAAATCAACCGTGGACGCTGGCCAAAGATCCTGCGCAAGACGCGCAACTGCACCATGTTTGTACGGCTCTAATCAATGCATTCCGGCTGCTGACGATTTATCTCAAGCCGGTATTGCCGATGCTGGCAGCGAATGCGGAAACCTTCCTGAACGTCTCGCCTTTGCAATGGTCTGACGCTGCCACGCTGCTTCCTGCCGGACATACCATCAAGCCCTATACGCACTTGATGCAGCGGATTGATCCCAAGCAAATCGAAGCGCTGATTGCGGCGAATGTGCATAGCCTGGAGGCGACGGTGACAACCGTCGCCGCACCTGTTCCGCTGAGCCTTGAACCCGAAATCGCCATTACCGACTTCACCAAAATCGATCTGCGCATTGCACGCATCGTCGATGCGCAACACGTCGTTGGCGCGGATAAGCTGATACAACTCACCCTCGACATTGGCGAAGAAAAGCCGCGCAATGTTTTCGCTGGAATTAAGTCCGCCTACGACCCTGCGGCCTTAGTCGGACGACATACCGTGGTGGTCGCCAACCTCGCGCCGCGCAAAATGAAATTCGGACTATCAGAAGGCATGGTCTTGGCTGCCTCCGGAGAAGATTCATCCGGCTTGTTTTTGCTCTCGCCCGATGCAGGCGCAACGCCGGGTATGCGCGTGAAGTGAGCGCGCCCCCTGCCCACGAGGTGCGGCACTTGTTGATTACCGGTTCCGTGCAGGGAGTGGGCTACCGCTGGAACATGGTGCAACAAGCGCAACACCTCGGCCTGAGCGGATGGGTG
>JANYAW010000352.1 GCA_025361105.1 Rhodocyclaceae bacterium
AGGAGCGGCATTACAACGAGTTCGTGACTTTTTTGCCTTACGTGCAGCGGTTTTTGTACGGCGATGGCCGGGTTAAACGTGGCAGTTTGGGACAGCGGCTTGAATCGCCAATGCGGGTATTTCGACGCAAGGATGTGAGCACCGTGCGCGCGGTGACACGTCCCGGTGTTGCGGCGGTTGATTTGGCCGTAGTGCATATAGATTTGTATTTTTTCCTTGGCATTGATCTGGTCTTGCTCAACGTCGAGTTGAGCGCCAACCAGATTGATTTGACTCAAGCACAGGAACTTCTGCATCGGCTTGGGCGCGGCTATCCGGCGGGCTGGAACGATGATGGACGGGCGCTGCATTGCATGGAAAGCGTGGAGTTGCTTGATGCCAACGGCGCAGTTTTGGCAAGCTCCGATACGCGCCAGCGCGAGGCGTATTTTGAGCATGTGTCCGAGCATCGTGCGCCGCGAATTTCTGCACATTGGGATTACCTGTTGCAACCGCTGGTCAGCGGTCATTCGATCTCGCAAGGCGAGCTGCGTTATCGCCAAATCGAGTACTACCGGATGCCTTTGATGGCCTATTTGGCGATGGAAAATCCGCAAACTTTGCAGCGCAGTGATTTTGTACGGCTGGGTTTGGTGACCGGCGCGGGCGAGCAAGGCGTGACCAGTACCGCGCCATTACCTTATGCCGACCAACACCTTGCGAATTTTGAACAGAAATATTGCTACGACCGTTTTTGGTGTGATGGCGGCACGGCACCTTACACGCGCTACCTATGTACCGGGCATTCCTTGATTGTCGTCGGCGATGCCAAGGCAGACTTTTTCGCCTGTCATTTGCGCGGCGTGTTGGCGCAATTTCGCCATCAACATTTTTTGATTTTCGTCATCGCACATTTTCAAAAAGCGGCGTTATTGATGTTCTCGGATAGGCTCGCCGAGGCCTTGCGGCCACTGGTGATTTCCGATCCGAACAGTGTGCGCCGTTTCAAGCGCACGATCCGTGGCAGCTTTGAAAGCTTTCTAGGGTTCACCCATTTGTATTGGTTCCGTGAAGTCGCCGAACAAACGCAAACGCGGGATTTATTTCGTATGTGTTCGGATCATTTGGACATCGAAAATTTGTACCGTGAAGTCAAAGAACGCACCGCCGACATGAACAGTTATTTGGATGCCGATGCGCTGCGCCGCCAAGCCAATACGGTAGTGCGGCTCACGGTGGTGACTATCTTCGGACTGATTGGCACTGTCACCACGGGATTGCTCGGGATGAATTTATTGGCCGAAGCCGATTCGTCCATGGAAAGACGCCTATGGATTTTCGTCATAGTTCTGTTGGCGACTTCATTTATCACGATTTACACGATGGTAAAGTCCAAGCGCCTCTCGGATTTTCTTGACGCAGTTTCCGACGAGCGGCTTTCGGTTTGGCAAAAAATGATGTCATTTGTGGCAGTTTGGCGACGCCCGCACGATTAAAAAAATCCACGTACCAGGAGAAGCTTATGCAAGTAAAAATGCAACACGCCTACAAGCAATCCGTCGATGTGGTGTTCAAAGCCTTTGGCACCAAAGCTGTTTTGGAAAAGAAATTTGCCGCGCTCGGTGCGCGTAATCTCAGCATCGAATCCTGCAAGTTGACCAAGACCGCGCTGGATGTGAAATTCAGTCGTGAAGTGCCTACCACGGTACCCGGTTTGCTGAAAAAATTTCTCGGCGAATGGAATTTTGTCACCCAGGAAGAACACTGGACAGGCGCCGCCGGCAAGCAGTTTCAATCTGAAATGAAGGTCACCTTCAAGGGTGTTCCGGTGTCGATTAAAGGCACGATGGTGCTTAGCGGCGATGCCAAAGGCTGCACCAATACGGTGGTGCTGGAAGTCACCAGCCCTATCCCGCTGATTGGCAAAAAACTGGCGGAATTCGTCGGCGAAACCGCTGCCGCCGAAGGGCAAAAAGAGTACGAATATTTGAAGGCGAATCTTTGAAACGGGTTGAACGCCGTGGCTAAGCCAGTCTCGAAGATTCTGGTTCTTAGTGCAGATGCCTTGCAACTGCGCGGCACTTTGCGTGGCTTGAGCGCGGCAACACGTGGTGAGGCAAACCCGTTTGGCATAAAGTTTTTCGGCGCAGCATCGCACCAGGAGGCGTTGCAACTACTGCATGCCGACGGAGAAGTGCAGGCGCTCATGGTCGCGCATGCTGCCGACTCAGCAGTACTGGATGCGCGCAATTTGGTTCGCGCCGTGCGCTCGTTGCGACCAGAGCTGGATTTGTACGTCATCCAATCCGGCATGCCGGATCACACCGCGACCGAACATTGGTTGGCCGATCCGGTGGAGGGATTTTTTCACGCGGACGAACGCGACTACCGTGGTTGGTGGCGGGTGGTGCAAGCGCAACTGCAAAAAAAATCACGCACACCGTTTTACGACGCGCTCAAGGATTACGTTGCAATGGCCAATGATTCCTGGCACACGCCGGGGCATTCGAGCGGTGATTCCTTGCGCGGCAGTCCGTGGGTAGACGATTTTCATAATTTCATGGGCGATAACGCTTTTCGTGCCGACCTTTCGGTGTCGGTCGATATGCTGGATTCATTGCTCGACCCGAAGGGCGTCATCGCCGAGGCGCAAACCTTGGCTGCGCAGGCCTTTGGCGCCAAGCGTACTTTCTTTGCCACCAATGGCACGTCGACAGCCAACAAGGTGATTTTTCAAACCTTGCTGACCCCCGGCGATAAATTGTTGCTGGATAGAAATTGTCACAAGTCAGTGCATCACGGGGTGGTTCTGGCCGGCGCGTATCCGGTGTATTTGACCAGCTCGATTAACCGGCGTTATGGCTTGTTTGGCCCGGTTCCCAAGGCGGTGATTTTCGCGGCGATAGAAAATAATCCGGATGCCAAGGCGCTGATTTTGACCTCCTGTACCTATGACGGCCTGCGCTACGATTTGGCGCCGATCATCGCGGCGGCGCAGGCCAAAGGCATCAAGGTCATTATTGACGAGGCATGGTTTGCCCACGCGCGATTTCATCCGGCGTTTCGCCCGACGGCACTGGAGAGCCGTGCCGATTACGCAACGCAAAGCACGCATAAAGTACTTTCCGCCTTGTCACAATCGTCGATGATTCACGTGAACGATCCCGACTTTGACGAGCATAGTTTTCGCGAAAACTTCAACATGCATACCTCCACCAGCCCGCAATACACCATGATTGCCTCGCTCGACGTGGGTCGGCGGCAGGCAGTGATGGAGGGCTATCGCCTATTGTCGCGAACGCTGGCGCTGGCGGCGGATTTGCGTCAGGAAATCAACGCCACTGGTGTGTTTCGGGTGCTCGAGCTGGATGATCTTTTGTCCGAGGAAATTCGCCAGGATGCGGTGCAACTTGACCCGACCAAAATCACTATCGACATTTCCAAGAGCGGCCTGACTGTTGAGGAATTCCAAAAGGAACTGTTCGAGAAATATCACGTCCAAGTGGAAAAATCGACCTTCAACACGGTCTCGCTGTTGCTCACCATAGGCACCACGCGTAGCAAGGTGATACGCCTGCTGGACGCTTTGCAACGAATTGCCGCGACTAGCCGCGCGCCGCGAAAGCTCTATCGCGTGCCGGAAATTACCTGCGCTACTGAACTGCATTTTCTGCCACGCGATGCCTACTATTGCAACGGCGAAATGCTGGCGATGATCGATGAGGACGACCATCCCAATCCGGCCTTGCTCGGGCGTGTCTGCGCCGACCAGATCGTGCCCT
>JANYAW010000367.1 GCA_025361105.1 Rhodocyclaceae bacterium
AAACAAGGTGAAGTAGTACATGAAAAAATCGTAGGACGGCGCCAGTGCGGTGACGATCAAGCCCAATGCCGCGAAGCACAAGCCGGTAATGAAAATTACCGGCAAGGCCCACAGCGCCAGTGGCGAGGCGACAAATCCCAACACCCAAATCACCGCCAAAATCGCCACCCCGGACAAGCTGGCCTTGGCCGCCGCCCACAGCAATTCGCCGAGCATCACGTCATCCAGCGCGACCGGCGCATTCATAATCGCTTCCCATGTTTTTTGCATGTGCATGCGTGAAAACGACGAATACAAAGCCTCGAAAGATGCCGCGTTCATGGTCGATCCGCACACCGTGCCACTGGCCAAAAACGCGATGTAAGTCACGCCACCGACCTGCGGCAACAAGCCACCCAAACCGTAACCCAAGCCGAATAAATAAATCATCGGGTCGGCCAGATTGCCAAGCAATGAAGGAATCGCCAGCTTGCGCCAAACCAAAAAATTACGCCGCCACACAGCGAATGCGCGCAATGAAAAACGGGGCAGGGAATAGTCCAAGGTGTTCATCGCTTTGACCACGTGTTTTTACTTCGCTTAGTCGCGTAAATCGCGACCAGTAAGTTTGAGAAATACGTCCTCAAGATTGGCCGGACGATGCAAAGTGCGTAGCTGCGGTTTGTCTGTCAAATGTTGCAACAGCGCGGTCGCGTCGCTCACATAGCAAAACGCCGTCTCGCCACTCACTTCAACCCGCTGCGCAAATGCAGGTGCTTCGCTCGCCGCCCAAATCGGCGCGTCTTCACCATAGACTTCCACCACTTGCGCTTCGATATGCTGGCGGATCAGTTCACGCGGCGGACCGATAGTCATCATTCGCCCCGCATCCATGATCGCCAGGCGCTGACAAAGTCGCTCGGCTTCATCCATAAAATGCGTCGTCAGCAATATCGTTTTGCCTTGACTCAGCAAGCGCTTCAAGCGCTCCCAAATCAAATGCCGCGCCTGCGGATCAAGGCCTGTGGTGGGTTCATCGAGCACTAACAAATCAGGGTCGTTCACCAAGGCTCGCGCCAAAGTCAGCCGCCGTTTCATGCCACCGGACAGCGTGCGGATGTTGGCGTTCTCCTTGCCCGCCAAGCCGGCAAATTCCATCAACTCAGGAATTTTTGGGCGTATCTGCGCATCACTCAATCCAAAATAGCGCCCATACACCAGCAAGTTTTCCGCCGCCGTAAAGTCAGGATCAAGGTTATCAAACTGCGGCACCACACCAATGCTCGCCCGTGCTTCACGCGCTAGTGCAGGCACCGGTAGACCAACCAAAGTAATGCTGCCGGAATCGGGTGTAGTCAGTCCCAGACAACAACGCAAAGTCGTCGTTTTGCCCGCCCCGTTTGGTCCGAGCAAACCAAAACATTCGCCGCGAACTAATTCGAGATTAAGTCCGTCGACCACCCGTTTGCCCGCGTAGGATTTTTGCAGGGCAGAAACGATCAATGGGCTTTGCGAGGTCATAGTTGGATTTTAGGGGCATCTCGAAAAAGCACAAACAAATCACCAGTTGGTGCTGGTGACACGCCGTCAAAGACGAGCTGTCACGGGTTAATAGACTTGACTGTTGATGGCCACACATTCGCTACTTGATCTTTGTCATTACTGGCGGACATCCGTCAGTAATACATATCTACGTGTTACACTTATTTATGTGTCAATATGAAGGAAAGCCAAAATGCCTATCACCGTGAATTTCACTGGTTCCGTCGACCGCGATTTGCTCAGGCGTGCCAAGGTGATTGCGGCGAAGACGGATACCTCGATCAATGCCCTGTTCAATGCTGAGCTGCGTTATCTGGTCGAGACTTACGAGGCGGCGGAGTTAACGGGCAATCGAAATTTTCGCGTGCTGGTGGATTTTTCGCTGGGACGAATTGCCGACGACGAAGCTATGCGCACATTGGGAATCGATAGTGCGGAAGATTTGTTTTTGCTGATGACGCAAGCACGCTTGCCGCTGCCGAAACTGCCGGATTCGGTGACAACCGAGATGCTGAAGCAGTTAAACGAATTGCCGACTGCCTGATTTAGGGATGTCATCAGCCGCAGATATTGCCTTGCTGCCTGATGCCGGGCCGTTGATTAGCTTGGCCTATGCCGACATGCTGGATCTGTTGTTTAAGCCGGGCTGGACGGTGATGTTGGTAGACATGGTGGTGCACGAGGTGACGCGAAATCAAACGCCGACCAGCGCGAAAATCGCTGATTGGATTGCCGCGCGCAATGTGCCGGTGTTATCGACGCGAACTTATCAGCACTATCAACAAGCCCGGCAGGCCACGATCACAACTGGCGCTCCGCCACGTAAAGCGCATTTGGGCGAATTGGCGATTCAGGAGCGGATGAATGAATTTGCGCTGTTGGCGCCGCCGAAAGTTGGCGTGTTTCTGTTCGAGGATCACAAGATTGCGCGCGCCAGTTTTTTATTGCCGGACAACTGCCGAAAAATTAGCACGCGAGCATTTCTGATTTTTCTTGAGCAAAAGAAGTGGATAAAGTCAGCGACCGAAATTAACCGGCGTGCGATTTTGGCCGGTCGGAAATTTTCCGGTTTGCGATTTCCGTCCGACTAAGTTACGAACCAGTTGCTAACCAATTTGCTAGCTAAGCGGCGCAGCGCCTAACGCCAGGCGCGAATAATAATCTCGCGAATCAAGTGCAGCTTGCGATGAAAGAAATGTTCCGCACCGGGTATGACGACCACAGGAATATCGAGTGGTTCGGCCCAAGCCAGTACGTTAGCCAAATGCACGGTTTCGTCTTTGTCGCCATGAATGACGAGGGTGTCTTTGGCAACGGCTTCGGTGGTGTAGCTGCGTGCGCCGGTGACGAATCCGGCGGCGGTGCCTACCAGCACCAGGCGTTTGGCGGGTGTGCCGGCATCCGCTAAGACTTTGGCGAGACGGGTGATGACGAATGCGCCGAATGAAAAACCGGCTAGATACAGCGGGCGTTCGTTTGTTTCGTCATAATTTTCACGTGCCCATTTGACGACAGCAAGCAGGTCGTCGGTTTCGGCAATGCCGTGGTCGTGTGTACCTTCGGATCCACCCACACCGCGAAAGCTGGGGCGCAGGGTGATGCAACCCAAATCACCAAACGCGCGGGCAATTGAGGTGACGACTTTGTTATCCGCAGTACCGCCGAACAATGGATGCGGATGCGCGATAAGCGCGATACCTTGGGCATTTTCGTGCGGCTCAACGAAGACTTCGATTTTGCCAACCGGCCCGTCGATGAAAACTTGTTGATGCATGTCAGATTTTCAGCCGTTCGACGATGCGACCATGAATCAAATGTTCTTCAATAATTTCGTCGATGTCATCGGTGTCGACATAACGGTACCAGACTGCTTCGGGATACACCACCAGCACGGGGCCGAGTTCGCAGCGATCAAGACAGCCTGCAGTGTTGATGCGTATGCGTGATTGAATTTTGTCGCCGAGTTGCTTGACACGATTTTTGGCATAAGCGCGCACGCCTTCTGCGCCGTGGTCGTTGCAGCAAGCCTCGCCGTTTTTGCGTTGGTTGGTGCAGAAAAATACCTGATGGTCAAAGTAGCTCATGGTGTGATTTTGGTGCTTTCGGAAGCGGGGTATTTTTGCGCATTCTTGATAATTTTTTGCCGTGCGGCGGCCAACATGTCGATGCCCAAAACGTCGGCAAGCTCGGTCAAATATACCAACACGTCAGCGATTTCATCCGCCACGGCGGCACGTTTTTCATCCGTTAGATTTGCGCTCTCCACGGCGGTTGACCATTGAAAATGTTCGACCAATTCGGCGGCTTCGACAGCGAGCGCCATCACCAAATTTTTCGGTGTGTGAAATTGATGCCAGTCACGTTCGGCGCAGAAAATCCGTAAGGCATCGCGTAGCGAAACGAGATCGGTGATTTCGCCAGTTGGTGCTGGTGACACGCCGTCAAACATCGTTATCCCCTTTGCGATACATCATCAGCCAAGGCAAGGCGAGAAAAGGCCATAGCGATGCGGTGAATTGGGTGAGACCGTGGAAGTTCAGAAATTGCCCCGGATTCCACACCTGCTGCATTTGGTCGAGGTAAGGATTGTCCGGTGCGAGGTTGACCATCACGGTGGCGATCAGCAGCGAAACAGCGGCCAATGCACTTTGCGTCGGCGGCACTAATCGCCGCGCCAGCCAGAGCAGCGTGAGTCCAACGCTCAAACCAATCAAGTTGCTTTCAGTAGCCCATGCCAGCGCCAAACTTGGTTGCGTGACCAGCGCGAGACTGATGGTTTTGACCAACAACCCCATCGCCAGCGTGAGCGCGAGAAAACTAAATCGTGGTTGGCGCGGCAATTGGGCGGCGAGCAAGCCGACGGCGAGTGTCGCTGTGCCGACCACGGTCGCTTCAATTGATCGAAACCCATCGGGGCTGAAACTTTGTGCTGCAGGCAGTTCTATTAAACGGCGTACATCGCCGGTGCCGAACAACAAGGTGTTGGGTTCGAGTTGCGTCAACAGCCAAAGGGCTAACAATACCAAGCCCGCATCCGCCCCATGCGCGAACTGGCGACGGCGAAAATGCCCGAGACTACCGACATCGAGCAAGCGCGGTTGCAGCCAGCGCGCGAGACCGGCACCGAGTAGCGCACCCAGACTATTGCAGAACAAATCAAGATTCGAGGGGATGCGGCTGGGGAGAAAGTTTTGCAAAGTTTCCATCGCCAAACTGAGCGACGCACCAGCGACGCAGGCGATGATCCAAGCGATGGATTTGGGCATCGAGCCACGCTGACCTTGCAGCGCGGCATAGCTCAACAGCCCCAGCGGCACATAACCTAGCACATTGATAAACAAATCAAAGCCAGTGAAATAGCGCGGCCAGCTGCCACCCAGATAATCGAATAGCGGTACACCGCTGTCACGCCAGCCGGTGAGCGGATACAGGCTAGCGTAGACGATGAGCAGGGCATAACCGAGCGCAAGTCTGGGCATCAGTCGCATGCGATTTACACCAGCGCCAGCACGTAGCCGGCCAAGGCTGCCAGCAAGATTGTGGTGATGAATAGCGCGCGGCGTTGCCACCGCAGTTCGTTGCGCAATTCGGCAATTCCATCAGTTGGTGCTGGTGACACGCCGTTGAGCAGCGCCTCGTGCAACAAGCGTGGCAACATCGGTAAGACCCGCGCCCATTGCCCAGCTTCGCGTTCCATGTTGGCGCTCAGAGCGGCCCAGCCGACTTGCTCAGTCATCCATTTTTCAAGGAAGGGTTTGGCGGTTTTCCACAAATCCAATTCCGGATCAAGTTGCCGTCCGAGACCTTCGATATTAAGCAAAGTTTTTTGCAGCAAGACTAATTGCGGCTGGATTTCGACATTGAAACGACGTGAGGTTTGAAACAAGCGCAGCAGCACGCGACCGAAGGAAATTTCTTTTAGCGGGCGATCAAAAATCGGCTCGCACACGGCACGAATCGCCGACTCAAATTCATCGACACGGGTGTCGTGCGGTGCCCAGCCGGATTCGATATGCACTTCGGCGACGCGTTTGTAATCGCGGCGGAAAAACGCCAGGAAGTTTTGCGCCAGATAACTTTTGTCATTGTCAGTAAGCGTGCCGACAATGCCGAAATCCAGCGCGATGTAGCGGCCTTTTTTGTCGCCGTCAGTGGCCACCAGAATATTGCCCGGGTGCATATCGGCGTGAAAAAAACCATCACGGAAAACCTGCGTGAAAAAGATTTCAACGCCCATGCTGCCCAAGCGCGACAGGTCAACGCCCAGTTCGCGCAACTCGGCGATTTGCGATACCGGTGTGCCGTGCATGCGTTCCATCACCATCACGCCAGTGGTACACCAATCCCAATGTACTTCGGGCACAAGCAACAAATCGGAATTCAAAAAATTGTGCCGCAGTTGCGAGCAGTTGGCGGCTTCACGCATCAAATCGAGCTCGTCATGCAAATATTTGGCGAACTCGGCCACCACTTCGCGTGGCTTGAGGCGGCGGCCATCGGCCCATAAGTTTTCCAACAAACCGGCGGCGACGCGCAATAGCGCGATGTCTTGATCGATGACCGGTTTGATTCCCGGACGCAGAATTTTCACCGCGACTTCCAATGGCAAACCGGTCGTCGCATCGGTAACCGGCAGCGTCGCAAAATGCACCTGCGCGACGGATGCCGAGGCGACCGGTTCCCGCTCGAAGCTGGCAAAAACCTGGTCGACCGGACGGCCATAAGCGGCCTCCAGCGCGGCCACGGCAAGT
>JANYAW010000390.1 GCA_025361105.1 Rhodocyclaceae bacterium
GGCAAAACCTTCAATCGCCGCCTTGATCTGCTGGAGCCGATGGGTCTGTCGTTCAGCCACGCGCTGCCAACCACTGTGTTGGGGTAAGTGCTTCGACCACGCCACGGGTTCGCTCAAGCATTTCGGTGTCCAGCGTAATCAGCGGTTCGCGCAATGTTGCCGCGAGTGCAACATAGACGGCATCCGCACCACGAAGTTTCAAAGTGGCGGCAAGCCGCATGGACTCTCCAGCCAGTGTTCCATTTAGGGGTTCACCTCTCACCCAGACTTGTCCGTTGATCTGTTCTGCCACCTTCAGTCCTCTGTCAGTGCTCCCTGTGCGGCGCGCTACCGCCCCAGCAATTTCTGCCCACACCAGTAAGGGAACGCTTGCAATCTGTCGCTCGGTCACGAACCGGCGCAGAAATGCCAGGCAGACCTGATGGTGAACATCGCCTTGGAGGACGCTGGCGACCCAAACTGAGGCATCAACAATCATGTGCCGAGGTCTCGACGCTGCTCACGAATGGCGGCAACAGCATCTTGCGGCCCTTGCCAATTGGCCGTTATATCAGCCGCGAGTTGATTCAATTCGTTCAGGAAGGCATCGGCTTCCTTTTCCGTATTTTGCATAGACGAAGGTGCGGGAGCCGCGTTGCCAACTTCGCGGCGCAAGAGATTGGTTAACCAATCTTTCATGCTCAAGCCCTGCAAGGCCGCAGCCGCCTTGGCGCGGCGGAAAAGATCATCCGGCATTTCAACCGTAGTTTTCATTTTTGAGGCTCCATAAATATGGGATTACGGATTTATGGTATTCCCATACTGGGAATTTATCAACCCACTACCTTGATGATCAGCCAGTGATGAGCTCAAAGTCAGCTGTTGACTTCACCGGTTTGTCTGCATCGATGAGCTTGCCACCACGCCCGGCAAACAGATTTTCTACACTTGGGGAATTGGCGATAGTATTTTTGAATAGGCTTGCGAGAATGGGCTATCGTGAGTTCATTGAGCAACGTAAAGAAGCTCGCTGGCAACCTTGCCGGTTCCTCGTGACAGGTCGGTATGCGAAAGCACCGTGTAAGCAAAAAGTGTTTCATCTACCCAGATTTGGTCGAACCACGCTTTGAGTTCGGCTCGGTCACGATCACCATCAACAATCAGATTGAGCGCAATGTTAGGCATCGAGGAAAAGCCAAGGCCACGACGCGTGAATTCAATCGTGCATAGCTCACTACATGAGCCCAAGTCTATCTGCGAGGTCTTTATTCCGGCAAATGCCAGTTGGTGCTGGTGACACGCCGTCGAAACAGCGGTTGTCAAATCTTCGGCAAGGTGACGCCGGTCTGACCCTGATATTTGCCGCCTCTGTCCTTGTACGAGGTTTCGCAGACGTCATCGGACTCGAAAAACAGCACTTGCGCGCAGCCCTCACCGGCATAAATCTTGGCTGGCAGTGGCGTGGTGTTGGAGAATTCCAGGGTCACATAGCCTTCCCATTCCGGCTCGAAGGGCGTGACGTTGACGATGATGCCGCAACGGGCGTAGGTGCTTTTGCCCAGGCAAATGGTCAGCACCGAGCGCGGGATGCGGAAGTATTCGACGGTGCGCGCCAGCGCAAAGGAATTGGGCGGGATGATGCAGGAGTCGCCGTCCATTTCGACGAAAGATTTTGAGTCGAAATTTTTCGGGTCAACGATGCTGGAATAAATGTTGGTGAACACGCGGAATTCGCGCGAGCAACGAATGTCGTAGCCGTAGCTGGAGGTGCCGTAGGAGACGATTTTGTTGCCGTCGACTTCACGCACCATGCTGGGCTCGAAAGGCTCAATCATGCCGTGTTGTTCGGCCATTTTTCTAATCCAGGTATCGGGTCTGATGCTCATATTGTTAGCGCTTTTTACTGAGGTTAAAAGAAGTGGCGCGAAGTATAGACCGGCCTGCTAGAGCGTGGCGGTCAGCCTCGCGATGCCGACCGCCGGCGCATCGCGGCGGATGTCGACCACGGCAATGCCCTTGGCGTGGCGCTGCAAACTTGCCATCGTGTCGGCCAGCGCAACGCTGCTGTCGGGTGATTCATTCACGGCGATGGCTTTGACTGTCACATTTACCTCGCGTAGCGCGGCAAGGGCGCTGAGCGTGTGACTCAGGCTACCGAGGTAGCTTCCGGCCACCAACACGCAGGGCAAGGCACTGGCGGCAATCCAGTCGCGAACGGTGTGCTGGTCGTCAAGCGGCACCATCACGCCGCCAACGCCTTCGACGATGCTGCGGTCAACTTGCGAGTTGGAATTGGCGTGCAGTGTCGGCATTGCACTGCCGACCCGTTGCGCAGGCGCAATGCAGTGCATTGCGAATTCCCTGCTACACCGC
>JANYAW010000351.1 GCA_025361105.1 Rhodocyclaceae bacterium
AGGATTCGCGCCTTGCCATCGTCGCCCAAGTCCACGCGGCGCACGCGACCAATCGGAAAGCCGGAAAAGCTCAAGTCCATGCCGACGATAACGCCTTCGGAATTTTCGGCGACCAGCACCACGCGCTGCGTATTTTCAAACGCGCCGCGGGCATACAGTACATAAGCGACAAAACTGCTGACCAGCGCCAACAGAAAGAGCAGCAACAGTCTGGCCTTGAGTTCGGCATGCGCCACATGCGGCATGCTGATGTCGGGCGGGGTTAGTGGCGATTCGGGAGTCATTTGGTATCAGGCGTGGGTTACGCGTATTTCATGGCCAGGAATGCCGCTTCGATCAGCACCAGTGCCAGAAACAGGCGCGCGACACCGATCAGAATATTCGATGGCGCACTGGTGCCGATACGGTGCTCGGCCAGAGTACTGGCGATGGGCAAAATGCCTACGGCCAGGCTAAACAGCGTTACCTTCAACAAAAAACCTAACAAGACGGCGATCTCGAAGACCTGCCTCAGCGCATTGGTAAAGCTGTCCTGCCCCCATGGCGAAAAACCATACAGACTGGTGTAGGCAATCAGCAGCGCCACGAATCCGCTCACCGCCGCCAGCATGGCTACAGAAAAAGCACCAGCGATCAAGCGCGGCACCAAAGTGTGACGCCAAAGCTCCGCACCATTGGTTCCGGCGTTCAGTGCAGCGCTGATTTCTTGCGTGATCCGAGTACCGCAACGCAAGCTGACGAACAAAGCGGCAAACAGTGGAATCAACTCCAGCACCAGAACGCGGATAACCATTTCCAGTGCAAGCTCAGAAAGACCGTAACTCAGCGCAGTGACAATCACAATCCGAATCAGCACCAGACTGAGCAGCGTCGACAGCAAAGTAAAACCGGGCAGGACTTGCCAGGTCGTCCAGTACAGCTCGCGCGCGGTGTTGCGCCGGCAGTCTTGATCGTGGGTCACCGCAGACAGGACAACGACCAGCGCGAGTGCGCCGAAATGAAGCACGCGCCATGTGCCCGTTATTAGTCGCGCCATGCCGCTGAACGCGGTACGGGATTCGGGATACAGATCGGACAAGGCTGACATGCGGAAATGATAGCAGTCGCAGGCAGGCGACTCATCAAGTTCCGCGGCGGAAGTTGAAGTTCGGCGCAAACTGTTCGGATGCGACGACGGCAACGGCGTGGTGCCAGCACCAACTGGCGCTTTGCATTTCGCCCCGGTAAAGAAAAAACCCCTGACGCTGTTAGCTATCAGGGGTTTCGTCTGGCGTTGCGTTTTCACTTTGCTACACGCCGTTGTTCTGGCGACCCCACCGGGATTCGAACCCGGGTTCATACCGTGAAAGGGTATTGTCCTAGGCCTCTAGACGATAGGGTCAATACGATGTTGCGTGATGCGATACCACTTGAAACTTGGTGAAACTTTGCTTGCGGAATTTTGGTGGAGGTAAACGGGATCGAACCGATGACCTCTTGCATGCCATGCAAGCGCTCTCCCAGCTGAGCTATACCCCCACAAGAGAGCGCGCATTATACGGAGCGACCTCTGCGCTGTAAAGACGTTCGGTAAGATTTTTCACAGGACTTTGCCGGGGTTCATCAAGCCCCGTGGATCAAGGCTTTGCTTGACGTTGCGCATCATCTCCAACTCAATTTCACTCTTGTAAATTTTGAGTTCATCGCGCTTCAATTGTCCGATTCCGTGCTCGGCAGAAATCGATCCGGCTAGCGAATGCACCAAGTCATGCACTATGCGAGTCGCCGCGCCGGATTGTTGGATGAATTGCTGATTGGAAACACTGTCGGCTTTCGACAAGTTGTAATGCAAATTGCCGTCACCGATATGCCCGAAGCATACGATACGCAAATCTGGAAATTGATTTTTCAGCGCGATTTCGGCATCGACGATGAACTGCGGAATCTGCGAAACAGCTACCGAAATATCATGTTTGATTGACACACCTTCGATGCGCTGTGCTTCGGAAATGCTCTCGCGCAAGCGCCATAACATTTGCGCTTGTGTCTCTGAGCTCGCCATCGTCGCATCGAGTGCATCGCCCGACGTAATCGCCTCGGCGACACATTCCTGCAATTTTTCGCCCAGCACTACGCCGTATTCAGATATTTCGATCAAGGCCTGCCATTCATGCTCACCTTGCAAGGGCGCGCGGGCGGCGGGAATGTGCTTGAGGACCAAATCGAGCGCGGCTTTGCTGATGATTTCAAATGCGGTGACCACATCGCCGACCGCTGCACGCAGGCTTGCCAACAGCGCAATCGCCGCCGCAGGATTAGGGACGCTGACCCACGCCACATACCGGTTCGATGGCAGCGGGAAAAGCCTGAGCGTCGCGGCGGTGATTACACCGAGTGTGCCCTCGGCACCTATAAACAAATGTTTGAGTGCATAGCCGGTGTTGTCCTTGCGCAGTGCGCGCAGGTCGCGCCAGATGCGACCATCCGCGAGCACAACTTCGATGCCAAGGGTCAAATCGCGTGCGCTGCCATAGCGCAAAACCTGCACGCCGCCTGCGTTGGTAGACAAATTACCGCCTATGGTGGCGCTGCCTTCGGATGCGATGGAAAGCGGAAATAATCTTCCGTGCGCTGCGGCGGCGGTTTGCACTGCATGCAAAGTGCATCCGGCTTCGACGGTGATGGAATTGTTTTCCGCGTCGGCGGCGAGTACGCGATTCATCCGCGTCAGGCTGAGCAAAACCTCGCCACCGATAGGCGTCGCACCGCCGCACAATCCCGTGTTGCCACCTTGCGGCACTAGCGGAACATTGGCTGCGGCGCACGCGGCAAGGATGGCCGAAATTTCTTCGGTGGATTTTGGGCGCACGACGCACAGCGGCTTGCCGGAATAGCGGCCGCGCCAATCAGTTGCATAGGGCGCGACTTCGGTCGCGTCAACGATCAGGTTCGCTTCGCCAACGATACTCTGCAACTCGGCGATTAGATCATTCACCAGATGCCCAACGCGTATCGTGGCGGCGTTACGAAATCAAGCCGGTGCCAGCGTCGCGTAAAGATCATGTACGTCGCAATCGATGATGCTAACTTCGGCGAAATCACCGACTTCCAAATCGTGTCCGTCGGTGATGATTACCAAACCGTCGATATCCGGTGCATCGGCGGCTGATCTGGCCATTGCGCCGTCTTCGTCTATCTCGTCGACCAGCACCGTCATGCGGCGACCGATTTTGGCTTCCAGTAGTTGCGTGGAAATATCTTCCTGATGGCGCATCAAACGCATCTTGCGTTCTTCGCGCAAGGCATCCGGCACAGGATTCGGCAAGGCATTCGCCGCAGCACCGGAGACCGGCGAATAGGCAAATGCGCCGACGCGATCCAGCTTGGCTTCGTCGAGGAAATCCAGCAATTCGTTGAATTCTGCTTCGGTTTCGCCGGGAAAACCGGTGATGAAGGTGCTGCGGATAGTCAGATCGGGAACCATCTTTCGCCACGCGGCGATACGCTCCAACACTTTTTCGCTGGATGCCGGACGCTTCATCAATTTCAGGATGCGATGGCTGGCGTGTTGAAAAGGTACGTCGAGGTAAGGCAGAATTTTTCCCTCGGCCATCAAGGGCAATAAATCGTCGACGCTCGGGTAGGGATAGACGTAATGCAGGCGCACCCACATATCCATTTCGCCCAACTCTTTGCAGAGTTCGTAGAGCCGCGTCTTGACCGGTTTGCCACCATAAAAGCCGGTGCGATATTTCACATCTACACCATAGGCACTGGTGTCCTGCGAGATCACCAGTAGCTCTTTGACGCCTGCATTTGCCAGCACTTCCGCTTCTTTCAAGACCTCGCCTATCGGTCGCGAAACCAGATCGCCGCGCATCGAGGGAATGATGCAAAAGCTGCAACGATGATTGCAGCCTTCGGAAATTTTCAGGTAGGCGTAGTGGTCGGGCGTGAGCCGTATGCCTTGCGGCGGCACCAAGTCGATGAAGGGGTCGTGTGCCGGAGGCGGCAGGTGTGCATGCACCGCGTCCATCACTTCGTTGGTGGCGTGTGGACCGGTAACGGCGAGCACTTTCGGGTGCGTGGTTTTAACGATGTCATTGCCGGCGGCATCTTTCTTCGCGCCCAGACAACCGGTGACAATCACCCGGCCATTCTCGGCCAGCGCTTCGCCTATTGCGTCCAACGATTCTTCTACCGCGGCGTCGATGAAACCACAGGTGTTGACCACTACTAAATCCGCGCCGTCGTAACCGCCGGTGATCTCGTAACCTTCGCCACGCAGGCGGGTGAGGATTTGTTCTGCATCAGAGGCCGCCTTGGGGCAGCCCAAGGACACGAAGCCCACTGTGCGAGTAGCCACGGCCGAGTTATTTGCCATGTCGGTGCATGTGCATCATGCGACGCTTCGTTCGACGCATCGTTCGATATTGATATTTCATTTCTTGTCACGTCCGCTTGGTTTGTTGCTCTCCGCCGAATACAAACCGGGGAAAAATTTACGTGTTTGCTCGGCCATCACGTCTTGCATTTGCTGCGCCACGCGCTGGCTTTGCTCGACATACGCACCCACCATGCCTTGCATCGCGGGGCCTTGGGCTTTCAAAAACTGCGCCCACATTTCTTGATTGCTCACGCCGGATTTGTCGCCGAAAGCACCTTTGGCTTGGTCTTTCAAACGTTGCTGCATTTCAGAAAAAGTCTTGATATTGCCTTCGATGTATTGCCCCATCATGCCTTGCATGGCGTTGCCATAAAAACGAATCATCTGGGTCAGGATGTCGGCGCTGAACATTGGCGCGCCGCCGGTTTCTTCTTCGAGAATTATTTGCAGCAAGATGCTGCGCGTCAAGTCTTCACCGGTCTTGGCATCTTGCACGACAAATTCTTCGTGCGCCAAAACCAGTTCCTTGACATCAACCAAAGTGATGTAGGCGCTGGTTTTGGTGTCGTACAAACGCCGATTGGGATACTTTTTGATCAGCCTCTGTTTGGTAGTCATGCGCCGCCCCCTGGTTTTTTGTTCCGGTGCAGCATTTTATGGCGATTCACCGCCGCATGAGTGGCGCAAACTATCGATTCAGCGCAATCAAGAAAAATGTAGCCCGCCATTGATGTTGAGCGTTGCACCGGTCATGTAGGCCGCCAAGTCCGAGGCCAAGTACGAACACAAGCCGCCGATCTCCTCTGGCTTGCCGAGACGACCCAAGGGAATGCTGGCGACAATTTTTTCGCGCACATCGGCTCTAATTGCCATTACCAAATCCGTGCCAACGTAACCTGGCGCAATTGCATTCACAGTCACGCCTTTGCTCGCCACTTCGGCCGCCAATGATTTGGTGAAACCCAAAATTCCCGCTTTCGCCGCCGAATAATTAGCTTGCCCGAATTGCCCCTTGACGCCATTAACCGACGAGATGTTTATCACCCTGCCCCAGCCTCGATCCGCCATACCGCCGAGCACCTGATGCGTGACGTTGAAAACGGAATCAAGATTGGTCGATAGCACTGCGTCCCATTGTCCTTTGTCCATCTTGCGAAAAGTGCCATCGCGGGTGATGCCGGCGTTGTTCACCAATACGCTAATCGGCCCGATTTCCGATTCGATTTTCTTCACCATCGCCGCGCAAGCGTCGTAGTCGGTGACATCTGCTTCGGCAATATGAAAATCAAATCCTTCGGCTTTGGTGGTCGCTTTCCATTCGTCTTTCGGTGCGAAATTCGGCAAGCAATTTGCTGCGACCACAAAACCGTCATTGGCCAGCGCCTTGCAAATCGCTGTGCCCAAACCACCCATACCACCTGTTACCAATGCCACGCGCTTAGTCATTACTTACCTTTCAATTGACGGCGTGTTACCAGCACCTACTGGCAGAAGATGACACGCCAAACTTAAAACATATGTTGCCCACCGTTAATCGAAATATTCGCGCCGGTCACAAACGCTGCTTCCTCCGACGACAAATACGCTACGAGTCCTGCTACTTCTTCCGGCTTGCCCAATCGCGACATCGGAATCTGCGGCAGGATCTTGCTTGCCAACACTTCCGGCGCAATTGCCGTCACCATCTTGGTACCGATATAGCCCGGCGAAATCGTATTCACCGTCACACCCTTTTTTGCCACTTCCAGCGCCAATGATTTGGTAAACCCATGCAAGCCCGCCTTGGCCGCCGCATAGTTGGTCTGCCCAAACGCACCTTTCTGCCCATTCACCGACGAGATGTTGATTACCCGTCCCCAGCCACGCTCCATCATTCCGTCCATGACTTGTTTGGTCATGTTGAAACACGAATCCAGATTGGTATGCATCACCGCGTCCCAATCCGCTTTGGTCATTTTCTTGAAGGTCGTATCACGGGTAATACCGGCATTGTTCACCAGCACATCCACCGCACCAACCTCACTTGTCACCGTCGCCACACACGCTGCGCACGAATCAAAATCTGCGACGTCGCAGGGGTAAGCCTTAAACGCAAACCCTTGCGCCTTCATCGTTTCCAGCCACGCGCCCGATGTGGTGTTGCTCGGACTAAATGTCGTCACCACCTCATAACCCAGCGCCGCCAATTTGATACATACCGCTTCGCCCAACCCGCCCATGCCGCCCGTAACCAATGCCACTCTTTTGCTCGATGCCATTTGTGTCCCCTTTGCGATTGTTGTTGTCTATGGAAGCTCTATTCTGCCCCACCTGACTTACCTCTCGCTGACACCGGCAAAACCACGTCCAATACTCATTTCACGGCGAATATTTTGCATTGCACCAATTTTACTGTCAAGCGGGAATTAGCCGGTGTTCAGCCTGATTGTTCAGCGGGGAGGCTCAAGCCTGATGGCTCAGGCGGAGGGCGTGGGTGCGAGTAGGCGATTCAAAACAAAGCTGGCACTGCCTCCGCCAATTGCGCTGCAACAAAACCCAACACGCTGTCATCAATCCTAAACAAAACCGCAATACGGGTTTAACTCGGCGTTTCCAAAATGCAAGCGTCATGGAAACCAAAGGGCAAAATCCAATGCTAGAAATCTTGTCACCCAGCTTTACCGATGCACTACCGTTTGCTAACGCACAGACAGACGCATCGATTGCAGGCAGTCGCTATCGCGTCAGCTATGCGCACACGCCCAGCGATGTTTTGGCGGCGCAGCGCTTGCGCTACAAAGTATTTGCTGAGGAGTTGGGCGCGCACTTAGACACCCGTTTTGCCGAACACGACATCGATCATTACGATGCGCACTGCGAACATTTATTGGTGCGCGAAATCAGCTCCGACAAAGTCATCGGCACCTATCGCATCTTGCCACCCACTGCCGCCAAACGCATCGGCAACTACTACTCCGACAACGAATTTTTTCTCAATCGATTGCAACATCTGCGTCCGCGCATGGTCGAGGTTGGTCGCTCGTGCATTCATCAGGATCATCGCAGCGGCGCGGTGATTACGCTGCTCTGGGCCGGGCTTGCGGAATACATGGTGCGCAACAATTACGATTACTTGATTGGCTGCGCGTCTATCGGCATGGCTGATGGTGGCCACAATGCGGCGAACGTCTTTCAACAACTTGATTCGACAGCGATGGCACCGATTGAGTACCACGCGTTTCCACAGCATCGCCTGCCACACGAAGCGCTGGCTAACGGCCTACCCGCCTTGGTGCCGCCACTCATCAAAGGTTATTTGCGTCTCGGCGCATGGGTCTGCGGCGAACCGGCTTGGGATCCGGATTTCAACACAGCAGACTTGTTGATTTTGCTGCCGATGGCGAGGATGAATAAGCGGTACCTACGTCACTTTGTTAAGAGCGTGTGAAAAGCACATAAAGAACGCACAGCGGATATGTCCATCAATCAATCAGAAAAATCCCCGAAATCTGTTCGATCGATTTTCATCTCCGATGTGCATCTGGGAACCCGCGGTTGCCAAGCAGATCGCCTCGTCGATTTTCTGCGCGAATACGAATGCGAGTACCTTTATTTAATCGGCGACATTGTTGATTTTTGGGCGATGAATCGCAGCATTCATTGGCCCAGCGCACACAACACGGTGATACAAAAAATTCTGCGCCGCGCGCGCCACGGCGTGAATGTGATGTTCATCCCCGGCAATCACGACGAACTGCTGCGCGAACACGATGGCGTTTCCTTCGGCGGAATTTTGCTGCACAACGAACACGTGCACACCTTGGCCAATGGGCGAAGATTCTTGTTGATTCACGGCGACCAATTCGATCAAGTGACGCGCCATCATCGATGGCTGGCGGTGCTTGGCGATGTCGGTTACGACGGGCTGGTCAGACTTAACGGCGCGCTCGCCAGCGTTCGACGGCTGTTGCGTCGCCCAGGCTATTGGTCACTGGCTGGCTACGCAAAAAATCGCGTCAAACGCGCAGTCTCATTCATTTTCGACTTTGAAGATTCGGTCATTCATGCCGTGCGCGAACGCGGATTGGACGGCGTGATTTGCGGTCATATCCATAGCGCAGCGATCAAAACCGTGGGCGATGTCGACTATGTGAATTGCGGCGATTGGGTCGATAGCTGTACCGCCATCGTCGAACATTTCGATGGACGATTGGAGTTGATACGGCATTGGCAAACAGTGTCGCGTGTTCAAGACGACGGCGTATCGTCAGCATCAACTGGCGATTTAATCCCGGTGTCATGAAACCGTAACACCAAGACCTGCGCGGCTCACTACAATCGTCTGGCGACCAACGTCCCTATCGATGACATGGCTGAAAACATCTCGCTGAAATTGACGATCAACGAACGCGATATTCCGCGCTTGTTGCGTCATCGTTTTTTTCGCGAAGCGCCAACGCCCAAGCGCGAAACCTTGGTGAGTATTTATTACGACACCCGCAGCTTGCGATTGCAAACACATGGCGTTTCGCTGCGTCTGCGCAAGCAACATTCCGGCTGGTTGCAAACGGTCAAATATCACGACACGACCAACGACTTCGATGCTCCGCCGGGCACGTGGAACGCAAATTATTTCAATCGTTTTGACTTCTCCAGCATTGGCGATTCGGCACTGCGCGACTGGCTGAGCCGCGACAAAATTCTCAATCAAATTGCGCCGATTTTTGAATCCAACCTGCGCCGCACAGGTTGGCAAATCAAGCCAGCGACGGACGTTGCACTGCAAGTTACACTTGATCGCGGCAGCCTGGTTTCATCTGGTCGGCGTGCGCCGTTTGCCGATCTTGTGATTCAATTGATTGAAGGTAGCGTTGGCGATTTGTATTCGCTTGCCATGCAGTTTGCCGACCGCGTAGCGCTAGCGCCGATGTTGCATTCCAAGACCGAGCGCGGTTGCCGACTGTTCCTCAACACCACAACAACACCGGCGCGCGCCGACGATTTCAGCGTGTCCGCCGAGACGATGCCACTTATCGCATTTCGCCAAATCGCGCTGAATTGCTTGCAACACATGCAGCGTAATCAAGCCGGCGCAGCGACCACCAATGACCCCGAATACATCCACCAAATGCGCGTGGCGACAAGGCGCTTGCGCGCCAGCGTCCAACTGTTCAAACCGCTGCTGCCACCTTCGTTTGCCGACGACATCGTTGCGCCACTGCGCGAGCTAATGCACGCACTCGGCCGCGTCCGCGATTTGGATATCGTGATGACAGAAATCATCGGCCCGGTGATCGCCGACATGCCCAATGATCCCGCACTGCTTGCCTTGTCCGCAGTGATAACCGAGCGGCAATATCAAACACGCCTTGAGGTCATGCACGCGCTCGCGCAACCCGCCTACGGCCATTTGCAATTGCAGGCAGCCGCCCTGCTCCATAGCTCATCCTTTATCGCGCCGCCGGATCACCAATCGCAAGCAACGCTCAGCGAGTTCGCGCAAAAGCAGTTGCAATCGCTGTGCGCGCGCACTCTCAACCATGCTGCCCGCGCACACGCCGACGAACCCAATTCATTGCACCGAATGCGCATCAGCATCAAACGCTTGCGTTACGCGATGGAATTTTTCAGGGCGATGATGCCCGCCAAAGCCAGTAACAAAATTCTCCAAAACCTAGCCGCCACCCAAGAAAAATTGGGCAAACTAAACGACCTCGCCAGCGCAGGCGCAGTACTCATGCATTGCGCCGCCAATGACACCAATTTGCGTCAGGCAATCAATCTGATTGGCGCCTGGCACGGACAACGCCACGCCGATTTGTTGGCAGAAGTTGCTGACGACATCAAACGAATCGAACACTTGAAATTGCCGCGATTTGATTGACCTGCTGAAATGGCTTCAACCACCGGAGCTAATATCCTCTAGATCGGACTGGTTCGATAAAACCGGCCAGGTCAGTTGGTCATAATCTTTTCTCTTGGCGATGGAATGACACACAGTGTAAAAAACGCGTGGCCGTCGAACAAGATAAATCTGATGAGCGCAACTGGAAGCTACGCCAGTTGCGGGATGGGTTCGTGAATAGCGGGCGACCGCAGCGGCGTAACAGGGAATTCGCAAAGCACCGCTTTGCGCCTGTGTCGCGGGTCGGCTGTGCAAAGCCGACACTCCACGCCAGCACCAAAGACGAGCAGCTCGCTAAGCCCGCGTTATCGCCGCACTCACCGCCGCCGCTATCGTTTCGGCATGTTGCAACACATCCGCTGCCGCTTCGCCTTCGACCATCACGCGGAGCAATGGCTCGGTGCCGGATGGGCGCAATAGCACGCGGCCTTTGCCGTCCAGCGCTTTTTCTGCGCTGTGCACGGCGACCGATATCGTTGCGTCAGCGGTCCAATCGAATCCGGCATTGATGCGCACGTTGATTAATTTTTGCGGATACAAAGTGATGTCTGCACATGCTTGCGCCAAGGTTTCACTTGCCCCATTTGAACGCAGCGCGGCCAGCACTTGCAGCGCTGCGATGATTGCGTCGCCGGTGGTGTGGCGATCCAGACAAATGATATGACCGGAATTTTCGCCACCCAATATCCAGCCGCGCTGCTGCATCATTTCCAATACATAACGGTCGCCGACTTTGGCGCGACCACATGCTATGCCCAAGCGTTGCAGTGCGTGTTCCAAACCAAGATTAGTCATCAGTGTTCCGGCAATACCAGT
>JANYAW010000043.1 GCA_025361105.1 Rhodocyclaceae bacterium
GCGGGATCCATGAAACTGACGAATCCGACCAGAACGGCAGCCATCCCGACAAAACTGTGCAGCATGGCCACCAGTTCCGGCATTTCGGTCATTTTCACCTTGGCCGCGGCAAAGGCGCCAATCGAGCCACCTATGAGCATGGCCAGAATCAAAACACCATAAGTGGTGACGGAACCGCTGAATATGGTGGCCAGGACGGCTATTGCCATCCCCACCATGCCATACAGATTGCCGCGCCGGGCGGTTTCCGGGCTGCTCAACCCACCGAGGCTCAGAATAAAAAGAATACAGGCAGCCAAATACGAAATTGTTACCAGTCCTTGCGTCATTGTTTTCTTCCCTTATTTTCTGAACATTTTCAGCATGCGCTGGGTGACGAGAAACCCCCCAAAAATGTTGATGGTCGTGATCAATACGGCAACACCGGAAAGCACGGTGAGCAACATCCCGGGAGACGATATCTGCAACAGGGCACCAATGACAATGATGCTGCTGATGGCATTGGTCACGCTCATCAAAGGCGTATGCAGCGCGGGAGTGACATTCCACACCACCATATAGCCAACGAAACAGGCCAGCACAAACACGGTGAAATGGCCGAGGAATTTATCCGGCGCGTTGGCACCGATAAACCAGAACAACGCCGCTGCTGCACCGAACATGATCGCCAGGGTATTGGTCGCCATCGGCTCGCTGGCCGCACCATGTCCGCCGGATTTTTTCTGCACGGCCGCTGCCGCTGGTTTAGCGACTGCGGGTGCCGCCTGTTTGAGCGGTGGCGCGGGCCAGGTAATGTTGCCGTCCTTGATGACGGTCAGGCCGCGGATGGCATCGTCGTCCATGTTGACGTTGATGACACCATCCTTGGTTTTGCACAGCTCCTCGCTGAGCCGGAACAGGTTGGTGCCATACAGCGTAGACGACTGCCTCGCCAGACGACTGGGCAAATCGGTATAGCCGATGATGGTAACGCCATGCCTGACCACTGCCTGGCCCGGCTCGGTCAGCTCACAGTTGCCGCCCTGCTCGCCCGCCAGATCGACGATCACGCTGCCCGGCTTCATGGTCTTGACCATCTCAGCAGTAATCAGCTTGGGCGCCGGCTTGCCGGGTATCAGCGCGGTGGTGATGATGATGTCCACTTCTCTGGCCTGCTTGGCATACATCTCGCGCTGCGCTTGCTGGAAACCCTCGCTCATCACCTTGGCATAGCCGCCGCCGCCTGAGCCCTCTTCCTCGTATTCCACTTTGACGAATTCACCACCCAAAGAAACAACCTGATCGGCCACTTCGGCGCGAGTGTCGTTGGCGCGCACGATGGCGCCCAGACTGGCCGCCGTGCCTATCGCTGCCAATCCGGCGACACCGGCACCGGCGATGAAAACTTTGGCCGGCGGCACCTTGCCAGCAGCGGTGATCTGTCCATTGAAGAAACGCCCGAAAGCGTTGGCCGCCTCGATCACCGCGCGATAACCGGTGACGCCGGCCTGCGAGGTCAAGGCGTCCATCTTCTGCGCGCGACTGAGCTGACGCGGCAGCGTGTCGATAGCGAGCACGGTCACTTTCTTCGTGGCAAGAAGTTGCATCAAATCCGGATTCTGCGCCGGCCAGATAAAACTGATCAGCGTCTGGCCTTCATGCATCAGACCGACTTCTTCAACGCTGGGGCTGCGAACTTTGAACACAATGTCGGATGCGGCCCACAGCGCCGCCGCACCAACAATAATTTCAGCACCGGCAGCGCGATAGCTGTCGTCGCTCAAGTTGGCAAAATCTCCCGCGCCGGATTCCACCGCCACGCTGAAGCCCAGCTTGATCAGTTTTTCCACCACTTCGGGCACCGTGGCGACGCGTCTTTCACCAAGGAAGATTTCTTTCGTGATACCGATTTTTGCCGCCATGTTGCCTCCTGCGAAACGCTCGTCATCAACGCCCTTGTCCCGCAAACGGGGAAGGGCACTCACCATTTGTCAGCCCAATGTTAACCGATGCCTGTGCGTAACGGCGTATGGCCAGCACCAACTGGCGCATGCGAGACAGCAGGAATCAAAATCTTCCCCATCCTCCTCCCAGCCTCCCCCTTGAAGGGGGAGGAGCAAACCCCTGGCAGCAGCCTCGCCAGAGAGCGGCGCATGAACAATTTCACCCTCCCCTTCAAGGGGAGGGCCGGGGTGGGGATGGGGAAAGGTATGCAGCGCTCGCGGGAATGAAGAAAATTGAGACCCGGTTGTGCAGCCTCATCGATTCCCGCCATATGCGCAAGAAAGGAGCGCTCTTTGTTCATTCGCCGTCGTCCCGTCTTGATTTCCACCTGCATGATCGCTTTCTCCATCTTCACTCGCGCCGAATAGATCATTAACTCGTAACAGGGGTAATTCCTCGGCCTGACACAGTGGTTATGAATCCACTACTATTGACAACGCTGGATGCTCCGACCGCATCGAATTTGGTGCTCGCCCAACCGAAGAGCCACGAACCAATGTCGGTAAACATCCCAGCCAGCGAGTGGCCACTAGTCGATACAGACCGCCCTTCCAAGATTGCTTGATCATTAAGTTGCTTCATTGCTCCTAGCGCGACGTCGATCTGTGCTTTGTTAGCCTCATAACCAAAAACTGCCGAGTGCCAAACTTTTACGTCCGCAACTTCGTTTGTGCCAG
>JANYAW010000060.1 GCA_025361105.1 Rhodocyclaceae bacterium
CAAACCTTGTTGCGCTAAAATGTTGTCATTATCCGCAGCTTTTTGTCAGGGCACGCGCATTGTGTGCCCTGCTTTTTTGTGGACTGTTTTTGGAACCGAATAATCATGCCAAGAATTACCCTCCCCGACGGCTCACATCGCAATTATCCCAGCGCGGTCACAGTCTTTGATGTCGCTGCCTCAATCGGCGCCGGCCTTGCCAAAGCAGCGCTCGCGGGTCGCGTTGATGGCCGCGTGGTGGATACCTCGCACCTCATCAACCAGGATGCCAATCTGGCGATCATTACCGATAAAGATGCTGACGGCCTGGAAGTCATCCGTCATTCCACTGCACACTTGCTGGCCTACGCAGTCAAAGAACTTTTCCCCGAGGCACAAGTCACCATCGGTCCGGTGATTGAAAACGGCTTCTATTACGACTTCGCCTACAAACGCGGTTTCACACCGGAAGATTTGGTCGCCATCGAAACGCGTATGAGCGAGCTGGCGAAAAAGGATTTCCCCGTCACGCGTGAAGTTTGGCAGCGCGATAAGGCCGTCGAATTTTTTAAATCCATCGGCGAAATTTACAAAGCTGAAATCATCGCATCCATCCCGGCCGATCAAGATATCGGCCTGTATCGCGAAGGCGGTTTCGTCGACCTGTGTCGCGGTCCACACGTTCCGTCAACCGGCAAACTCAAGTATTTCAAATTGATGAAAGTCGCCGGTGCGTATTGGCGTGGCGACCAGAAAAACGAACAATTGCAGCGCATCTACGGCACCGCCTGGGCGAGCAAAGAAGCGCTCGCCGCACACCTGCATATGCTGGAAGAAGCCGAGAAGCGCGACCATCGCAAGCTTGGGAGGCAACTCGATTTATTCCATCTGCAAGAGGAAGCACCGGGCTTGGTGTTCTGGCATCCGAATGGCTGGATTATTTGGCAAGAAATCGAGCAATACATGCGCAACGTGTATCGCGATAACGGCTATCAAGAAGTGCGTTGCCCACAGATTTTGGATCGCAGTTTGTGGGAGCGCTCCGGCCATTGGGAGCATTACAAGGACAGCATGTTCACCACCGAGTCGGAAAAGCGCGACTACGCGGTGAAGCCGATGAACTGCCCCGGCCACGTGCAAATTTTTAACACCGGCGTGCGTTCATATCGCGAGCTACCGCTGCGTTATGGCGAGTTTGGCTCCTGTCATCGCAACGAGCCATCTGGGGCATTGCATGGGGTGATGCGCGTACGCGGCTTCACCCAGGACGACGGCCACATTTTTTGCACCGAAGATCAGATTCAGGCCGAATGCACGGCCTTTAATACTTTGGTTGGCAAGGTCTATGCCGATTTTGGTTTCACCGAGGTGGCAGTCAAGCTGGCCTTGCGCCCGGCAAGTCGGGTCGGCTCGGACGAAGTCTGGGACAAAGCCGAAAACGCTTTGCGCGCTGCGTTAACCGAGAGCGGCGAGACTTGGGAAGAACTCCCCGGCGAAGGTGCGTTTTACGGCCCGAAAATTGAATATCACATCAAAGATGCCATCGGTCGTTCGTGGCAGTGCGGCACCATGCAAGTCGATTTCTCCATGCCGGGTCGCCTGGGTGCCGAGTTTGTCGGGGAAGACAATAGTCGGCACACGCCCGTCATGCTGCATAGAGCGATACTCGGATCTCTGGAGCGTTTTATCGGCATGCTGGTCGAAAACCACGCCGGCGCGTTTCCGCTTTGGCTGGCACCGGTTCAAGTCGTGGTGATGAACATCTCGGAGCATCAAGCGGATTACGCCGAATCTGTGGCAAAAATGCTGCGTTTACAAGGTCTGCGCGTCGATTGCGATTTGCGCGGCGAGAAAATTAACTATAAAATACGCGAACATAGCTTGCAAAAGCGGCCCTATCTCGTTGTAGTTGGCGAGAAAGAAAAAGCCGCCGAGTTAGTCGCAGTACGTGCCCGAGGCAACATCGAACTCGGACAAATGTCCCCGGAAGCCTTAGTAGAGCGTCTGGTGCTTGACCTTAAAAATAGGGTTTAGGCAGCCGACACATGTTGTTAATTTTTATGGAGATTTGAACCATCGCTCAGGAAAAGTCGCAGCGTCTGAATGACGAAATTACAGCCCCGGAAGTCCGTTTGGTCGGGGTTGACGGTGAACAGTTAGGAATCGTCCCGATTCGTCAAGCGCTGGAGCTAGCCGATGAGGCTGGTGTGGATTTAGTGGAAATCGCGCCGATGGCGCAGCCACCAGTCTGC
>JANYAW010000071.1 GCA_025361105.1 Rhodocyclaceae bacterium
TGGCATTGGCGCAGCGATGTTGGGCACGACGCGGCGCATCCCGAGTTGTGTGGCCGCTGCACATCAAATTTGTTTGGCGCGGGCGAGGCGCGGAGTGCGGCTTGATGTTCCGCTGGTTATCCCTTTCTGCCGTCATCGTCTTCGCAGATCAAATCAGCAAAGCGTGGATCGCTACGCGCTATCAATTGTTTGACAGCGAACCGATGACATCGTTTTTCAATCTCGTATTTGTCATGAACAGCGGCGCGGCGTTCAGTTTTCTCGCCGGTGCAGGCGGCTGGCAAAAATGGTTCTTTGTCGCGCTGGCAATCAGCGTTTGCGCTTGGCTGATTTTCATGCTGCGCCAACACACCACCGAGCGATTATTGTCCGTAGCACTGGCACTCATTTTGGGTGGCGCGGCGGGCAATCTAATTGACCGCTTGCGTTTCGATGCGGTCGTCGACTTCCTCGATTTCCATTACGCTGGGCATCATTTTCCCGCCTTCAATGTCGCCGATTCTGCGATTACCGTCGGTGTTGCATTGATGGTGTTGCACGAATTTCGCCGCCCGAAAATCACGCCCGTATGAACACCGAAATCATCACCGCGAACAGCCTCATCACACTGCATTACCGCGTCACCAATAGCGACGGTTTTGAATTCATCAGCACGTTCGATCATCGTCCAGCAACCTTGCAACTCGGTACTGGCGAGCTTGCGACGCCCCTCGAGCAATGTCTCATCGGCCTGCCGACTGACACCTGTCGCAGTTTTGATTTGCCGCCCGATGCCGCATTCGGTGCGCACAACCCTGATCTCGTGCAGCGTATTCGTCGCAGTGATTTGCCGGATGACGCAATGCCAGAACTGCACGCCAACATCACCATGCAAAACACCGCAGGACAACAATTTACTGGCATCGTGCGCGAGCGTGATGAAGATGGGCTACTGGTAGACTTCAACCATCCACTCGCCGGCAAATCGCTACGCTTTGAAGTGGATATCAAGGGAATTTTGTAATGCAAACTCAAGCGAAAGCGCCAATGCAAATACTGCTCGCCAACCCTCGCGGTTTCTGCGCCGGTGTCGAACGTGCCATCACCATCGTTGAACGCGCACTCGAAAAATTCGGCGCGCCAATTTACGTACGCCACGAAGTCGTGCACAACAAATATGTGGTCGACGATCTCAAAGCCAAAGGCGCAATTTTTATCGAAGAATTGGAAGATGTGCCCGACAACGCCACGCTAATTTTCAGCGCGCACGGCGTGCCGCAGTCCGTACGCATTGAAGCCGCGCGGCGCGGTCTGAATATTTTCGATGCGACTTGCCCGCTGGTGACCAAAGTTCACATCGAAGTTTCGCGCCTCGCCAAACAAGGCTTTGAGATCATCATGATCGGCCACAAAGGCCACCCCGAAGTCGAAGGCACAATGGGACAGACGACCGGCAAAATGTATTTGGTCGAAGATGTTGAAGATGTGGAAAAACTGTCAGTTGGTGCTGGTGACCCGCCGTTGGCTTACGTCACACAAACAACCCTTTCCGTTGACGACGCCGCCACCATCATCAACGCCCTCAAGGCACGCTTCCCCAAGATCGTCGGGCCGAAAAAGGACGACATTTGCTATGCCACGCAAAACCGCCAGGATGCCGTCAAGGCCATGGCCGGCAAAGTCGATTTGATGATTGTGGTCGGCTCAAAAAATAGCAGCAACTCCAATCGTCTGCGCGAAGTCGCGGCCAAGGACGGCGCGAGCGCCTATCTCGTCGATGGCGCAGACCAAATTGATCCGGCGTGGCTCGTAGGCAACCCAAGAATCGGCATCAGCGCAGGCGCGTCCGCCCCGGAGATACTGGTCAGTGGTGTCGTCGCGCGGCTCAAGGAACTCGGCGCCAATAACGTCACGACGCTAGACGGCGTTGAAGAAAACGTGAACTTCCCCTTGCCCAAAGAACTGCTCACACTATAAGCACCATCATTCACTGGGTAGTGGTTCAGTTTAACGGAGCCTGCCGTTACAACTGATGCGGAATCGGGTGGCGCTGTGCTAGCCTTCCCGTGTGGCTACGTAACGCACAAATCCCCGCAAAGACTTCACTCAGATCGCTCGTGCTGTGTTCCAACAGGCTACGGGAGAAGCTGAACCAGTAAGCTCACCAAAGCGCAAGAGGATGGACGCAAAGTGGCTGATGAAAATTCCCCCCTTGAGCTAGTTCTTTCAAGGTATCAAATCCCGATTGAGAAGATCAGGGATTATCAAATCGAGACAATCAACGACCTCGGGCCATTGCCCAGAGCCGGACACTACCTCGACCAAGGACTCGGCAAGACCCTTGTAGCGACTATCGTAGCGTTGTACAAGATGATGAAGGGCGCTGACGTAACCCTCTGCCTCGTCCCCCCCATCTTGGTCTCACGCTGGGTCCGGTGGTTGAACACAATACCCGGCGTTTCCGTGATCACCTACGAGGGGACCCCCGCCCAACGGGAGAAGATTGGATTCAACGCAGATTTCGTCGTGATGAGTCTCCAGATTTTTAAGTTGGACTACGAGCGAATTCATATCGAGATGGGGCACCGAGAAATCGTGATCATTGTTGACGAAGCAAGTTCGATCAAGAACGCGGGGTCAAGCAACGGGAAGGCCAAGGCATCAGCGAATCACAGGTTAGTTAATGAC
>JANYAW010000094.1 GCA_025361105.1 Rhodocyclaceae bacterium
CCTGATGAAGGTTTTGAAATGAGCGTGCCGTCGGCGCTGAATGCGGCCCCCAGAGCGCGTGGTGCCAAACCACCCTCGCCGCGTCGGCGTGCGCGTGAATTTTTAGTGCAAGGTTTATATCAAGCGCAAATCGGCGGGCAAGACGAAGCGGCGATTCTTCATCAAGCCGAAACCGTGGCTGGGTTTAACAACGCTGACAAGGTTTTTTACAAGCTGCTGCTGACCGAATCTCTGGCGCATAGTGCTGATTTGCAAGTCAGTGTTATGGCATTCATTGACCGCCCCTGGCAAGACGTGTCTCCGGTTGAGCGCAGCATACTTTTGTTGGCCGCCTGCGAGTTGAAATTCCATCTTGAAACACCGGCTCGCGTGATCATCAATGAAGCGATTGAGTTGGCCAAAATTTATGGCAGCACGGATGGCTACAAATTCGTGAACGGCATATTGGACAAGCTTGCGATAGTGCTGCGTGAAACTGAAATGCGCTGAGTGGCTTCCGAGTTTGAGTTAATCGCCAAGCACTTCACTCGCTCATTACGCCCACTGCGCCAGACAGAACTGGGCGTTGGTGATGACGGCGCTTTGATTCGACCTTCGGCGAATTGCGAACTGGCAATCTCCACCGATTTGTTGGTCGAAGGCGCGCATTTCTTCGGCGATGTGGAACCAGAATCTTTAGGTTGGAAAACTCTGGCGGTGAATCTTTCGGACATGGCTGCGATGGGCGCGACTCCGCGCTGGGCTACGCTGGGTTGCGTACTCAGCGTTGATGACAACGGCGTATCACCAGCACCAACTGACAAGTATGCCAACAGCAGTGATGATGCATGGCTCGCCGCTTTCGCGCGGGGATTTTTCGCTTGTGCTGACCGTTACGGCGTTGATCTGGTCGGTGGCGACACCACGCGCGGCTCTGCAGGTGCGACAACTTTTGGCGTGACCATCATTGGTGAAGTGCCACGTGGTCAAGCACTGCGGCGTAGCGGCGCACAAATCGGTGATCTGATTTGGGTGTCCGGCAATCCCGGGCGAGCAGCGTTGGGGCTGGCGCATTTGCAAGGGCACGTGAGACTTGCCGGAAGCCATCTGGCGGAATGCCTTGATGCATTGCATCGCCCAATTCCAAAGATTGAACTCGGACTAGCCTTGCGCGGCATTGCATCTTCTGCCATTGATGTTTCTGACGGTTTGCTGGCCGACCTTGGGCATCTCTTGATCGCCTCAAATGTTAGCGCCCGCTTGCAAATTTCGGATTTGCCCGAGGCCGGACTAGCGCGCGATGCGGTTTTGGCTGGCGGCGACGACTACGAATTGGTGTTCACTACCGCATCAGCGCGAACCGACGAAATTCTTGCGCTTGCCACGCAGTTGAAGTTGCCGCTGCACAAAATTGGCATCGTGCTGGCGGGTACTGCGGGCGCAGTAAAAGTGTTTGATCACCAGGGTGTCGACATTACGCTCACGCGACGAGGGTTTGATCATTTTGAATAGGTCACCTGCGCCTTTCCAATTTGCCGATGGGCGATCAAAAATCTGTAATGAAATGCTGCCTACAACGTCTAAGTTGGTGCAGTCGATGGCATCGTTTTGGAAAGTTATCTGAGATAAAATCGTGACGAATGAATATATTCCGTGAAGCTTGCTACGTGGGAGTTGTGTGCCTTTTTTCAGGCGCGATGACGGCGCACGCTCAAGACTCTGCGGGCGCAACAGCCCCAGCCGCCGCGCACCTGACGCTCAAAGAAGTCGCGCAAAAGGTCGTACTGAATAATCCTGAGGTGCTGGCAAAATTCCATGCCTTCAAAGCGGCGATTAGTGATGTTTCGGCGGCAGAGGCTGGCTACTATCCTCGGCTCGATTACAGCAGCGGTGTGGGTCGCGAGCAAATTAAGCGAACAAGTATTGTCGACGACAATTACACGCGCAGCGATCACACGCTGAGCTTGAGTCAGGTGTTGTATGACGGCTATGCGACCGGCAACGATATCAAGCGCATCGACAAGACACGTCTGGTGCGCTATTTTGAGCTGGTCGATGCCGCTGAGAACGCAGCATTGGAAGGGGCTCGCGTGTATTTCGATGTCATGCGTTTTCGGATGATGGTTTTTTTGGCCGAGAACAATTTCATCGATCACCGCGCAAGTTATGAGCAACTCTTACGCCGCTCCCAGGCCGGCGCAGGCAAACGTGTCGACGTGGAACATGCCGCTGGACGACTGGCCTTGGCCGAGCTCAACTTGAACACCGAAGCAGCCAATTTGCATGATGTGATGTCGCGCTACTTGCGTCTCGTTGGCGAACCTCCACCCACAGTACTGTTCGCACCGGGGCGGTTGAACCTCGGCTTCCCAACTGAAGAAGCCGACGCGCTCGAACTGGCGATGAGGCACAACCCTTCGCTGCGCATTGCGGTTGAAAGCGTCGAAGCCGCGCAATACGAATTGCAAGCACGACGCGGCACTTTGCATCCCCGAGTCGAATTTAAGATGAGCAGCGAAAATAGTATCAATCTGGATGGTGTTATCGGGCATCGCCAAGACAACAAAGTTGGGATTTTGCTCAATTTTAATTTGTTCAACGGCGGTGGCGATATGGCGCGTCAAGGAGCATCCGTCGAACGCAAAAATCTGGCGCTGGATTTGCGCGAAAAAGCCTGTCGCGATATGCGCCAAACGCTCTCGATTGCCTACAACGATGTCAGTCGTCTGCGGGCGCAATTGTCAAATCTGGAATTACAAGTCAACGCTGTCGAAAAAACCCGTGATGCTTACAAGGCGCAATTCAATATCGGGCAGCGCTCCTTACTTGATTTGCTCGACACCGAAGGCGAGCTGCTCAATGCGCGACGCACCTCGGTCAACGCCGACGTAGATTTATCTTTGGCTTATTTGCGCACCCATGCCGGCATTGGTCGTTTGTTGGAGTTTCTAAAACTCAAAAGCTTAAGTAACGCCGACACGCCGGATGAGAGCGAATTGGCTCAAGTCGCCGAGGGCGATATTTGTCCGCCAGATGCGCCTAAAAATTATTTAGTAAACATCGAAGCGCTGACCGCGCGCGCCTTAGCCACGTTGGAAATACCAAAACCTGATGCTGTCGAAAGCGCCGATGGTGCGGCTACTATTACGCCAAGCGCTGCACCAGTCACCGCACCGATCGTTGCACCAGTAATACCTGCTGCCAAGTCATTGCTAACGTCCGCCGTAGCGCCGAGTGGCAAGGCGCAAAAATCGACAGTTGATGCTGGTGGCACGCCGTCCAAGGCGGCTACACCAATTGCTTCGACGTTACCAATCTTGCCTCTCGTCGCCAACGCGGATGCTCTCACACAGCGCGTCAATGCCTGGGCAAGCGCTTGGGCGGCGAAAGATTTTGCAGCCTATGTGGCTTTTTACTCGCCCACGTTTGTACCCGAGCACGGTGTAAGTCGCGATGCATGGTCAGCCACGCGTGCGCAGAAAATCGCGGGGGCTGGCGCGATAACAATTGAATTGGAAAACATTCGCGTCAAAGAAAAATCGGCTCACCTTACCACTACAAAGTTCACTCAGCATTATCGCGCCGACAAGTACAGCGACGTTACCGGTAAGAAAATCACCTGGAAAAACATTGATGGGACTTGGCTGATAGAACGTGAGCAGCCATGGGGAATGTATAGCGCACGCGAAAGTTCAGGGGGAGCGAAAGAATGAGCATCTCTACTTGGCCACGTATCTGTACGTGCGTGCTCGCCTTATGTGTTTCGGAATTCGCTCTCGTCGATACAGCCAGCGCTCAGAGTGTGCGCATCCCGACGCTGCAAAAAATTCGCCAATATGGTGCGATTTATGTCGGCCATCGCGAGGTGTCAATTCCATTTTCGTATTACGCTGGCGAAGAACCGGTTGGCTACTCCAAAGACATTTGCGACAAAGTCGTGGAATCCATCAAACTATATTTGCATGACCCCTCTTTGAAGGTTGTTCTTGTTCCGGTGTCAGCAACTTCGCGACTAATGCTACTGATGACGGGTGTGATAGATATTGAGTGTGGTTCAACCACCAACACGAAGATTCGCCAACAATCTATCGCCTTCGGTCTTACTACCTTTGTCTCCGGTGTCAAGGCTTTGGTCCGTAAGGATTCGGGCATTGAAAAAATTCGTGACCTGGACGGAAAGGCCGTTGTGACCACCGCCGGCACGATGTCAGAGCGTTTGGTCAAGAACGTAATGGCAGCGCGCAAACTTACAGTTCGCTCGAAATATGGCCGCAATCATCAGGACTCGTTTACGCAAGTATTGAAAAAGGAATCTGATGCCTTCGTTGTTGATGACGCAACTTTGGCTGGTCTCATCGCCAACTCGGCAGAAGGCGACAAATTGAAATTACTTGACGAAAATTTTGGTTTTGAGCCTTATTCCATCGGGATGCGTAAAGATGATCCGGAATTCAAGACAGTGGTCGACAATTCGCTACGTGACATGATGAAAAGCGGAGAGATGGAAAGACTGTACAACAAGTGGTTCATGTCCCCCATTCCGCCCAACAATGCCAACTTGCAAATTCCCATGAGCGACACACTCAAGGAAGCGATTCGCAATCCAACTGACGCGGGGATTTAACCGTTATGCCTGCCAGTTGGTGCTGGTAGCACGCCGTCAGGATGGACGGAACGAGCGGGAATCATAAATCCTCGCTCGCTCGATCTCAGTCGGTAATCAGCTTACCTTTAGTCAGCAAATCCTGAATTATCTGCTGATCGTTAGCGTTGATGCCAACTCCCGCAGCGGCGTAAAGATCAACTCCGGTCAGCACGATCGTCTGATCTTCTGCACCCGTCGCAAAGCCACCGGCAAAACCACCAGCCGAACTAATATGCACCTTGGTATCACTGCCGGACTTCTCGAAGTGCAGGTAATTTGCAAGATTGCCGGCAATACCGCTATGGTTCTCGCCGGACAACAGATCGCGCAGATCCAAAATATCCCCACCCGAGGCGGCCGCTGCAGTCTTGAAATCGGTGATGGTATCCACTGCTGGCGTTCCTCGCGCGCCTGCATCGTTTAGTTCCCATACAAAGGTGTCCGAAAGCAAACCCCCACCCGTCAAGGTATCGTTCCCAGCACCCCCGCTCAGCGTGTTGGAACCTGAACCGGTACCACCGATCAGAACATCATTGCCATCGCCTCCTTCCAAGCGATTGTTGCCGCTGCCTCCATCGAGGATGTCGTTGCCAGCGTTGCCGCGCAACAAGTCATTGCCGGCATCGCCATAAATAATATCGTTCCCAGCGCCACCAGCCAGCGTATCGTCTCCGCCATCGCCGTGAATTAGATCGTTGCCAGTGCCACCATCGATAATGTCATTACCGGCGCCACCACTGATAGTGTCATTTCCGTCCAGTCCCGCGATATAGTCATTGGCTGCCGTGCCATACAGTATGTCGTTGCCACCTTCGCCCGCCAACTGGTTGGCCATGATGTTCAGCGTCAATGTCGCCGATGACATACCGCCGTGTTCGCCGGTCAGCGTATAGCCGAGAACTTCCGGTGCCACAACTGCCGCAGCGGCATTGGGCGCGACCTCCGTATAAGTAATGCTGCTGATGGCCGCATGAGCCGTGTTATTGGCAGAGATAATCACCTTGCCGATATTCGTGTAAGCGTCGGGTATGGTAACCGCCGTGGTCTGCTCAACGCTGGAAAACTGGCCGAGCAAGCTGCCGTCGATGCCGTAGAGTTGATAAGTAAAAGCAATTGCATTGGTCACGTTAGGTGCCAGATTCCCGCCACTGAGACCAAAACCCAGATTCTGCACACCATTGGGGTGGTGGGCGCGATCAAAGGTAATCACCAGAGATTCCAGATTGTCGATTAACGCACTGCTCCCCCCACTAGCTCCCCCCTGGGTACCCGAGCCGGTAATTCCCACACCACCAGCTTGGAAAGTTATCACGGCATTCGGCACTGTGCCTGCCGTATCGATCCCTTCCAGCAAAACGCCATAGTTGGCGGCCAGCGTGGTAAGGCTACTGCTTGCATTTAGCGTAATCGACGTGCCTGGGTCGCCGTCACGAATAGTCACCAACGCCTGCCCATCTACTATCGTCGCTATCCCTGGCGCTGAAGAAGATGCATTGACAAAGAAATTTTCGGTGCCTTCGGTAATCGCATCACCCATAATCCGAACGCGAACTAGTGCCGACAGCGGGCTGATCGGGGTGAATGGAACACTGATGGTCCCTGCACCTGCGGTCCAGCTGACTCCACCGTCCACCGAATACTGCCACGCATTTCCACCGGTGACGGTGGAAGCATAGTAATCCGAGGTAGCGTTTGCCGAACCTGGGGCATCCGTCAAGCTGATATTGAAGTTGCCCGTCGGCGTGCGATCAAGCGTGATAGTCATAATCCCATAGCCGGCCACTTCATCTACCACAATGTCACCGATGCTCACTTGTGCCACTTCGGCATTGACGATCAAGCCATAGCCGGTGGCCGTGGTATTGGCGATCGAAGCCGACGCAACAGTTGCAGATAGCGAATAGTTTTCCAGCAACGGCTCCTGCACAAGATCATTGTTGATTGAGGTTCGCACGAGTAGCGAGGCTTGGTTCGCCGGCAGGGTAGCCACCCTGGCGGCAGTGACGGTTGTCCAATTGGCACCACCATCGGTCGAATATTGCAATGGGCTGAGATTGGTACCGCCACCGACGGTTCCGGTGTTGGAATTGGGTCCTGTATCGGTACCCACCGTGGCCGTACCGCTGTTCAGATTGAGGGTAACCGCGGTTGCCGAAGCGATTGGCGCTGACAGGCTGACCGTAAAGTAGGCATAGGCACCGACCATCTCAGTGGTGATTGCATTAGATACCGACAGCGTTGGCAGCACCGCTGCTACGCCATCCGTAATGCTGGCCTGACCGCGGCCGTCGGCCACAATCGCCAGCGCCGTATTAGCCGAGGTGACATCGACAAAGAAGGTCTCCGAGCCTTCGGTGATGCCGTCGGTAGCTGTATTCACGGTAAACGTCTGGGTCAGTGGGCCGCCCGGCGTAAAGGTCAAGGTTCCGCCGACGACGGCCGTGTAGTCCGTGCCGGACGTGGCAGAGCCGGGAGCTGTCGCATAATTGATGGTGACATTCGCCGTCGGTGCCTTGGACAGGGTTACCGCGAAAACTGCTCCGCCGCCTTCGAGAACGGTCACATCACTGATACTGACTGTCGGAAGCACATCATTGTCGGCGATTACCCCGTAACCGACTGCGGCGCCAGTAGCAAGCGTGGCACCGGCGTTCGCAATGGTCGCACCGCTGGCATAGGTCGCTGTCAGGGTGAAGTTTTCGAACTGTGCTTCTGCCAATGTGTCATCCACGATCGCCGTCCGCGCCAAAAACCATGTCTGGCCGGCGGCAAAAGTAGCGCTGCTGGCGGTCACCCAAGTCAGTCCACCATCCGTCGATACCTGCAAAGCTGCTTGGGCACCTGTATCGGTGCCAACCGTAGCCGTTCCGCTCGCCAGCGCAAGATTGACCGTAGTGGAAGTAGCGTTAGCTGCGGTTAGGCTCACAGTGAACACAGCGTAGCCCGATGCCTCGCCGACGCTGGCATTAGACACCTGCAAGGTCGGTAAGACGGCGGGGATTACCGGTGCTGTTTCGATATCCGAAATGTAAGCAAACGCCTCTCCTCGCCCGACAATGACATTAGCCGTATTTGCAGAAGTTACCTGCACACGGAATGACTCCGTCCCTTCCGCAATCAAATCGTTGGTGATTGGCACAGTGAAGGTTTGGGTCAAGGCACCACCAGCGATAAAGGTCACGGAACCGGTGTTGGCGGTGTAATCCGTCCCGGCGGTTGCCGACGCCGTGTTCGTAATCCAGTTAATGACGGTGTTCGCGGTAGGTGTATGGTCTAGCGTGACCGTGAAGGTTGCCAACCCACCAGCAACAGTTTCACTCACAACAACGTCACTGACCGTGGCCACCGCCGGATTCGACGAAGAGGTGCCGGAGCCATCGACTATCACCCCATAACCGGTGCCAACCGTATTGGCAGTGCCGCTGGCGGCCGTAGCCGTCAGTGTGAAGTTTTCCACCCGTGCTTCGGATATACCATCATTGACAATGGCTGTCCGCACTAGCAAAGATGTCGCACTGGTCGGTATTGTTGGCGTGGTGCCGACGATCCACGTGGCACCGCCATCGGTTGAATACTCCAGCGCGCCTGTGTCGGTGCCCGTGGTTGCCGTGCCGCTCGCTAAGCTCAAGGTCAGCGGGATGGCCGATACACTGCGGCCGCTCAGGCTCACTGTGAATACGGCGTAGGTATCCACGCCTTCGGTTACTGTCAGGCTTGACACCGCCAAGTTCGGCAATATCGTGGTTGCCGACGTTGGAGGATTCCCTACCGGTGATGAGACCAGCTCTACGGTCGGCGGGACGTATTTGTAGTATCCGGACTGGTCAAAAATCAGCGATTCGCCGCCACTCAATGCCGTCCATGTCAGCCGGTGATGACCTGCGGTACCGGTCACTGCCCATACATAACCCGAACCGCTGCCGCTCGCATTGCTGGACATATCATAGGCTTGACTCTTGAACGTGGCCGCAGTGATCTGGGCATTATCAGCCGTGTCATCCACCCCGCTACCCTGTGGCGTAAATCCGGTCACTTGGCTACCTAGCTGCACACCACCGTCGGTACCTGCGCCGGTCAACACGTTGCCTTCAAGGCTAGCACTCCTGCCTGTCAAGGTATCTGCATCGGAATGAGCCACCGGTGAGCCATTGATGACTTCGAATGTCTGCACCGCTGCGGCTGTGTTGCCGTCCTTATCGCTGACCGAAAACGCCATGTTGAACGTGGTTCCAGCGGTGGCGACACCCGCCGTGTAGTACGTGTAGTTGCCGGTGGCGAAATCAAAATTCAGCGTGCCGTGCGTAAAGTCGCGGGCGCTGTTCAGAATTAACAGGCTGCCGGCAATAGATGTGAACCCCGGAAGGTTTGCACTACTACAACTAATTGTTCCGGTGCCGGTAGGGTCATAAACAAAGGTAACAGCAACTTCGGGTGTGTTCGGATCGTTGTCCGTATCCAGCAGCATCGTTATCTGCTTGATATAGCCGCCATCTGCACCGAAAGTGACATTCTGCTGTGAATTCCCGCTGGCCACTACATTGCCGCCAAATGAGGCCGGGACTGTCGTCAGCATGGTATTCGCCAATTGATTCAAGTCCGGAACAATGATTGCGGAATCCTTGATACCACTACCTGAACCATCAACGTTATGAATAGCATTTAGATCGCTAGGATCCGCAATGCCGCTGCCCAAGCCGACCGCATAAGACTTAAGCGAGGGATTGTTGGCCATGTACTGGGCATAGGTGAAGTTGTTGGCCGCCGAGAGTGTCACGCCTGTCGAGTTGTCACCGCCGGAGGTGCCACCCGATGTCGGCGAGCCATCGGACAGGAAGTAAAGGATGTTCTGCCGGCTGGGATCTACCGTCTGGCCGAGTCTGGTAACTGCTAGGTCGAGGCCGCTCTGGTAGTTGGTGCCGCCGCTGGGAAAGTTTGCGGGGTTATCAAGTGCCGCCTGCAACGCAGTCATCGTCGTGTAACTACCAACCAACGACGCGGAACTATTAAACGCGATCAGATCGATGCTGACGTTGGGAGTTTGGCTGAAGTATGCGTTAGCCAAGGTTGAAAGAGCCAGCAGAGCCATACTCAAGCGTGTGGGGTAAGTCACTACACCATTTGCATCAACGGACTTGGTGGTACCCCCAGCGTTGGTCATGCTGCCTGATGTATCCAGCACGAACGCCAGCTTGTAAACGGGCAAGGCATGAAGCGACATCTGCGCGGTTGAGCTGGTGGCTGTCGGCGCGTCGTCGGCGACCGTTACCCGTAAATTGGCTTGCAGCCCACTGGCGGTGGTGTAGGAGAAAACTTCTGCAACACTCCCCGGATTTGCTGCGTTGTTTGCTGCTGTATTAAGCGTATAGGTATAAGCTCCGGTGCGGTTGTCAACCACCAAAGTACCAATGTTCGAAATCACCGTGATGGTGTTGCCAACAGTAGTAGTGCTGGTCGTGTTATTCGTAGCAGTGGCGGTATTGGTACTGGTTAGGCTGATAGCGGTGATGTTGACCACGCTGCTGTTCACTGCGAACCCGTCATTGGCCAGCAAATTGCCGCTCGCAATGGTGCTACCGCCACCATTTCCGCCAACAAGCGCGCTCTCCTGAACCGTAGCCACATCGTCATAGGCATTAGCAACTGTGACGTTAACTGTTGCCGTGCTGACATCGCCGTTGTCGTCTGTCAGTGAGTAGGTGAAACTTTGCAGGCCAGTGGTTGCAGGAGCCGTGTAGGTGTAATAGGTTCCATTGTCAACCAGCGTGCCTCCGGCTGGCAAGCTAAACGAAGTAATCATGGCATGATCGACCAGATAGTCGTTGCCAAGCAGCGTTGTCTTGAGGATATTGATGGTTCCGCCCGCGACGACGCCAAAGCTGTCGTTAATGCCGACAGACACACCGTCATCAACCGCAAGGACGTCGATCTGCGCCGTCGAAGGACTGGATACAACGCCAAGGTTGTCGGTTGCCGTGTAGGTAAAGTTGGGTAACACGACTGGGGTATTAATGATGTGGCTGTTCCAGTCGGCCAGCGGCATAAAATACAGCGTCAGACCGTTACCGGTCGCCGTCAGTGCTTGGCCGGGGGTTACCAGCACCGTCATCGCAGCATCCAGATACAGCCGCCCATTACTCGGCAAACTGGTGACAGTGAAGCTGTTCACTGTGCCTACACCCGCCAGCGTCACAGGAATCAAAGTGTCCTCGTTGCCTGGTGAACCCACCAGCTCATAGAGTGCGACCGTGCCGTTTGAAATATTGTTCGTACCGCCAGTCGCGCCGGTCAGGTTGATCGTGGCATTGCTAGTGATGACGGTACCCGCTTGAATCACATTGGCGCTTAATGCCGTGGCGTCTCCGATGTAATTGGTTGCCGGAACGAACCGCAACATATCGGTGCTCGCTAGCGTAATAGCCGCTGTTGTGGTGCCCGTCCCCAAGGCAGTCCAAGAGGTGCCGTTATTCGTGGAGAATTGCCACACACCCTTGGCGTTGTCCACCGTATAGCTGCTGATCGCAATACCGGCGAAGGTATTAGCACTTGAGCCGCCAGTCACTTGATCGGTGGCATCGCTAAATGTCGTCGCACCGCCAAAGAGTGCGGCGATTGTGGCACCCGGAGGCGCAGCTGTATTCGGCCCAATTGTTGCCAGGGTCGCCGTACCACTCGCTACCGGTGCGTCATTGGCTGGCGTAACGGTGACGTCGATGGTGTCGGTGGCCGTTGAGAACGCAGAAACGCCGCCCGTGAAACTGGCGTTGACTTTGGTGCCGGCCACGCCCGAAGTTTGATCCCATGCCGAGACAGTGATCAGCGGAGTAGCAGACGCGGTATTCCAGTTGGCATTGGGCGCGAAATACAAGCGCGAGGCACTTGCGCCGGTGAGTGTGGCATCCAGCAGCAACGCACTAGTGGCACTGACTGCGCCGACAGCGATCCAGCTGGTGCCGTTGTTGGTACTGTAATACCAGGTGCCATTGGTGGTGACCGTGCTGGTGATCGCTATGCCTTTGACTGCTCCGGCATCGGGGTCAGTGACATTACCAGCGGCAAATGTCGAAACCAGAGAACC